>NZ_CAXUCH010000001.1:0-10992 GCF_964249325.1 uncultured Mycobacterium sp.
CGCCGTGGCCGGCGACCGCCCCGAGCTGACCGAGGCCGCCATCGTGGTGTCCGGTGGACGTGGGGTCGGCAGCGCGGAGAACTTCCGGGTGGTCGAAGAGCTGGCCGACTCGCTGGGTGCCGCGGTCGGCGCCTCGCGGGCCGCCGTCGACTCCGGCTACTACCCGGGCCAGTTCCAGGTCGGCCAGACCGGCAAGACGGTGTCGCCCCAGCTCTACATCGCGTTGGGCATCTCCGGGGCGATTCAGCACCGCGCCGGCATGCAGACCTCCAAGACCATCGTCGCGGTCAACAAGGACGAAGAAGCCCCGATCTTCGAGATCGCCGACTACGGCGTGGTCGGCGACCTGTTCAAGGTGGCCCCGCAGCTCACCGAGGCGGTCAAAGCCCGCAAGGGCTAACCCCATTCGCTGCGGCTCCGCACCTTGCGTGCGGGGCCGTTGGCGTCTGCAGGCCGCCGGTATCCTGGGCGGGTCATGGTGTACCTGGACCACGCCGCCACCACCCCGATGTATCGCGCAGCCATCGAGGCGATGACGGCTGTCCTGGGAACCGTCGGTAATGCTTCGTCGCTGCACACCACCGGCCGCGCGGCGCGCCGCCGGATGGAGGAGTCGCGCGAGCTGATCGCCGACAAGCTGGGCGCGCGTCCCTCGGAGGTGGTCTTCACCGCGGGCGGCACCGAAAGCGACAATCTTGCCGTCAAAGGGATTTACTGGGCGCGCCGCGACGCTCAGCCGCGCCATCGGCGCATCGTCGCCACCGCGGTGGAGCATCACGCCGTCCTCGACTCGGTGAGCTGGCTGGCCGAACACGAAGGCGCCGAGGTGACTTGGCTGCCCACCAATTCGGATGGGTCAGTTTCACCGGCCGCGTTGCGCGACGCGCTCGACGGGTATGACGACGTGGCGCTGGTGTCGGTGATGTGGGCCAACAACGAGGTCGGCACAGTCATGCCGATCGCTGAACTCGCCGCGATCGCAGCAGAATTCGATGTGCCGATGCACAGTGACGCGATCCAGGCGGTGGGCCAGCTGCCGGTCGACTTCACCGCCAGCGGCCTGTCGGCAATGAGTTTGGCGGCGCACAAGTTCGGTGGTCCGCCTGGTGTCGGCGCGTTGCTGTTGCGTCGTGACGTCGGCTGTGTGCCGCTAACGCACGGTGGCGGTCAAGAGCGCGACATCCGTTCTGGCACACCGGATGTCGCTGGTGCTGTCGCGACGGCGACGGCGACGCAGATCGCGGTCGACGGGCTGCAGGCCAACAGCGAGCGGCTCCGCTCCCTGAGAGACCGGCTGATCGACGGCGTTCTGGCGTCGGTTCCAGACGCCCACCTCAACGGTGCGCGGGAGCTGCGGTTGCCTGGCAACACCCACTTCACGTTTGACGGTTGCGAGGGCGACGCGCTGCTCATGTTGCTGGATGCCAACGGAATCGAGTGCTCGACCGGCTCGGCGTGCACCGCGGGCGTCGCACAGCCGTCGCATGTGCTGGTGGCGATGGGTGCCGATGCGGCCAGTGCCCGTAGCTCGCTGCGATTGTCGCTGGGGCACACCAGCGTCGACGCCGACGTCGACGCTGCGCTGCAGGTGCTACCTGGTGCGGTGTCCCGCGCGCGGCAGGCCGCACTGGCCGCTGCTGGGGTGTCGCGATGAAAGTTCTCGCCGCGATGAGCGGCGGCGTCGACTCCTCGGTGGCTGCTGCGCGGATGGTGGACGCGGGCCACGACGTGGTCGGCGTGCATCTGGCGCTGTCCAGTGCACCCGGCACGCTGCGGACCGGCTCGCGAGGCTGCTGCTCCAAGGAGGACGCCGGCGATGCCCGCAGAGTCGCCGATGTGCTCGGAATCCCTTTCTACGTATGGAATTTCGCGGAGAAGTTCAAGGAAGACGTGATCGACGACTTCGTGACGTCCTATGGCCGCGGAGAGACTCCCAATCCCTGCGTGCGGTGCAATCAGCGGATCAAGTTCTCGGCGCTGTCGGCGCGCGCGCTGGCGTTGGGTTTCGACGCCGTGGCCACCGGCCACTACGCCCGGCTCTCCGGTGGACGACTGCGCCGGGCGGTCGACCGGGACAAGGACCAGTCCTACGTGTTGGCCGTGCTCACCGCCGACCAGCTACGCCACGCGGCGTTCCCGGTCGGCGACACACCAAAGCCACAGATTCGGGCGGAGGCCGCCCGCCGCGGCCTGGCGGTCGCGGAAAAGCCTGACAGCTATGACATCTGCTTCATTCCTTCCGGAGACACCCGGGCCTTTCTCGGCGAGCGCATCGGGGTCCGTCGGGGCACCGTGGTCGACGCGCGCGGCACGGTGCTGGCCGAACATGAGGGGGTGCACGGGTTCACGATCGGGCAGCGCAAAGGACTGGGCATCGCCGGTCCCGGCCCCGACGGTCGGCCTCGCTACGTGACGGCGATCGATGCCGACACCGCGACCGTACGGGTGGGTGAGGCCGCCGACCTCGACGTGTGGGCACTGATCGGACGCGAACCGGTGTTCACCGCCGGAACAGCGCCGCGGGGACCCGTCGAGTGCGTGGTTCAGGTCCGTGCCCACGGCGAAACTGTTCCGGCCACAGCGGAATCGAAGGGCGACGCGCTCGTGGTTGCGCTGCACGATCGGTTGCGGGGCGTCGCCTGCGGGCAGACTCTGGTGCTGTATCGCCCAGACCCCGACGGCGACGAGGTGATCGGCAGCGCCACCGTCGCCGGCACCTCATAGCTGTGTTAGCTGGGCACCTTTGCCGTGATGTTGGTCATCACGATGTCGGGCACCGACTCGGGAAAACCGCAGAAGGTGACTTCCAGCAAAACGACTGACTTGACCCGATAATCGCGCCCGCAGGCGCCCGGTCGGGTGTGCAACGAGTCTTCCTCGGTGTTCCATTCGCCGACCAACAGCCATCCCGCCGAAGTGGCCGCGCAGTGCTCCACGGTGGTGACGAGGGTGTTGAAGCTGCGGCGCGCGGTCTCGGCGTCGCGATATCCAGCAGCGCCTTCGGAGATCAGCGCACCTTTCGGCGGGTACTGGAACGTCGTCTTGTGAAACTGCTCGACATCCGGTCCAAAAGTTGAGCTGTCGGCGTAGAAGAACCGGCATTGCGGCGGGGCTGATTGGGCCAGCGAGTCCAGGTCCACCAGTTGGCTGCCGTCCATCGTCGGGATGATCGTCAGGTCGTCCCCCGTGCCGGTGATCGCGCGCATCCGCGACTGGTCCAACAGCACTTCTTCGACGTCGAGAGCCGACATGACACCGTGGAATCCGAATCCGGGAACCGCTGCGCCATCCACCACACGGGTGCATGCGGCGGCCACCAACGTCGCGCAACACCACACCAGCGCGCGCGTCGCTACCGCCACGTGCGACATCTCGTCAGGATCCTTCCTGCGTCGAGCCTACGTGCGGGGCCCGGCTCCCGGTAGCGACCCTGGCCCCGGTGTTGGCGCGGCGTCGAATACGGTTGGCCGATGAGTGTTTTCGCAACGGCTAGCGGCAACGGCTCGTGGCCGGGCGACTCACCGCGCCAAGCTGCCGAGGTCGTCGTCGGTGAGCTGGCCGACGCGTTGGCCCACATTGTCGAGCTGCCCGCCCGCGGAGTGGGTGCCGACATGATCGGGCGTGCGGGCGCGCTGCTCATCGACGTGGCCATCGACACCGTGCCGCGCGGTTATCGCATCGCCGCCCGACCCGGCGCGGTGATGCGCAGGGCGGCCAGCCTGCTCGACGAGGACATCGACGCGCTGGAAGAGGCATGGGAAAAGGCGGGTCTGCGCGGCAGCGGCCGCCCGGTCAAGGTGCAGGCCGCCGGGCCGGTGACCTTAGCGGCCGAGTTGGAGCTTGCCAACGGACACCGGGCGATCACCGACCACGGCGCCGTGCGCGACCTCGCCGCGTCACTGGCCGAGGGCGTCGCCGCCCACCGCGCTGCGGTATCACGCCGGCTCGACACACCGGTCGTGGTGCAGTTCGACGAGCCGTCGCTCCCGGCGGCCCTGGCTGGGCAGCTGACCGGCGTCACCGCGTTGACCACGGTCGACCCGATCGACGAGGCACTGGCCAGGGCAGCGCTCGACACCTGTGTCGCCGCTGCGGGCGCTGATGTGCTGCTGCATAGTTGTGCATCGCCATTGCCGTGGAACCTGTTGCAAGCCAGCAGTTTTCATGCGGTATCTGTCGACGCCAGGACCGCGCGGCACACTGCGGACCTCGACGGTATCGCGGAATTCGTCGAATCGGGGCGAACGGTGATGCTCGGCGTCGTGCCTGCCAGCGCCCCTGCGCAGCGACCGTCAGTCGAAGAAATCGCCGCCGCCACCGTCGCGATCACCGACCGACTCGCTTTCGCCCGCCCACAGTTGCGTGAGCGGATCGGCATCACCCCGGCATGCGGTCTGGCCGGCGCAACCCCGGAGTGGGCCCGCACCGCCATCAAGCTGGCCCGACGGGCGGCGCAGGCGTTCGCCGAAGACCCCGATGCCATCTAGCGAAACCGACACGCAACCAAACGGTTGCATATCAACGCTGGACGTGCTGTACTCATATGCAACCAGGAGGTTGCATATGAGTACAGATCGAATCGTAAAGCAGGTTGTGCTACGCGCGCCGTTGGAGCGGGTCTGGCGGGCCATCAGCGAGGCGGAAGAATTCGGCCGCTGGTTCGGCGTCCGCTTCGACGGTTCTTTCGTCGCTGGGAAATCGGTCACCGCGACGATCACGCCGACCACCGTCGACGACGACGTCGCCAAACTCCAAGAGCCGCATGCCGGAAACCAAAGCACCTGGCAGATCGGCGCGGTCGAACCTCCGACAAGGTTGGCATACCGCTGGCATCCGTGCGCCGGCGAGCCGGACGACGACGAGGAGCCCACCACGTTGGTGGAGTTCACCTTGACGGAGACTCCCGACGGCGTGCTGCTGACCGTCGTCGAATCCGGTTTCGACGCCCTGCCGGAACCGCGCCGTTCCGATGCGTTCGAGGCCAACAGCGGAGGCTGGGCCCACCAGGTCCGGCTGGTGCAGAAGTACCTGGCGCAGGTCGGCCATCCGGCGGCCGCGGAGGATCAAACGGTGTGAGTGCACCGATCGCGGTCGACCGTGCGGTGCCGGTATGCCCCGTTTTCAGCGCACTCGGCGACCTCAACCGTCTGAGCATCATCGCCCGGCTATGCGAGGGTGGGCCGAGCTCGACTTCTCAAGTCAGCCAAGCGATTCCGGTCACACGGCAGGCCGCGACCAAACACTTGCAGCTGCTGGAGGTGGCGGGATTGGTCAGTAGCAGCCGGCGAGGACGTGAACGCATCTGGACCTTGCGCACCGAACCGCTGGCGCAAGCCAGCGACTATCTGACCGCGTTGTCGCGTCGTTGGGACGCGGCGATCGACCGGCTGCGGGCATACGTCGAACAGTGACGGCGCTCTCGTCGGAGACCTCGGATAACCTGCCAAGGTGAGCTCAGCAGAGGCTGATTCGGTCGCACCCGACATCCGGCGACAGTGGCAGGAACTGGCCGACGACGTCCGCGAACACCAGTTCCGCTACTACGTGCGCGACGCGCCGATCATCTCCGATGCGGAGTTCGACAAACTGTTCGGCCGGCTCATCGCCCTCGAAGAGCAATATCCCGAGCTGCGCAAACCCGATTCACCCACCCAGCTGGTCGGTGGCGCGGGTTTTGCCACCGACTTCATGCCGGCCGAACATCTGGAGCGGATGCTCAGCCTGGACAACGCATTCAGCGAGGAGGAACTCGCCGCCTGGGCCGCCCGTATCCGCGCCGAAGTCGGCGACGAGGCCCATTACCTGTGCGAACTGAAGATCGACGGAGTGGCGCTGTCGCTGGTGTACCGCGACGGCCGCCTCACTCGGGCGGCCACCCGCGGGGACGGCCGCACCGGTGAGGATGTCACGCTGAACGCCCGCACGATCGACGACGTGCCCGAGCGGCTCAAGGCCAGCGACGACTTCTCGATACCCGCGGTGCTCGAGGTGCGCGGAGAGGTGTTTTTCCGGATCGCCGACTTCGAAGCGCTTAACGCCGCTTTGGTCGCCGACGGAAAATCGCCGTTCGCCAATCCGCGAAACAGCGCCGCGGGATCGCTTCGGCAAAAGGATCCCGCGGTGACCGCACGTCGCAAACTGCGGATGATCTGCCACGGCATAGGGCACACCGAAGGTTTTCGCCCGGCCACCCTGCATGAGGCGTACCTGGCGTTGGCGGCCTGGGGGCTACCGGTTTCCGAGCACACCAAACGTGTCGACGATTTAGCCGGCGTGCAGCAGCAGATCGACTATTGGGGCGAGCACCGCCACGATGTCGACCACGAAATCGACGGTGTCGTCGTTAAAGTCGACGAGGTTGCCCTGCAGCGCAGGCTGGGTTCGACCTCGCGGGCGCCGCGGTGGGCGATCGCCTACAAATATCCTCCCGAGGAGGCGCAGACCAAACTGCTGGACATCCGCGTCAATGTCGGTCGCACTGGGCGGGTCACGCCGTTCGCGTTCATGACACCGGTGAAGGTCGCCGGCTCGACCGTCGGGCTGGCTACCCTGCACAACGCTTCGGAGGTCGAGCGCAAGGGCGTACTGATCGGCGACACCGTGGTGATCCGCAAGGCCGGGGACGTGATCCCCGAGGTGCTGGGCCCCGTAGTCGATCTGCGCGACGGCTCCGAACGCGAATTCGTCATGCCCACAACGTGTCCCGAGTGCGGCACCACGTTGGCGCCGGCCAAGGAGGGCGACGCCGATATCCGTTGTCCCAACGCTCGATCGTGCCCCGCGCAGCTGCGGGAACGTGTTTTTCACGTCGCCAGCCGCGGCGCGCTGGATGTCGAGGGACTCGGCTACGAGGCGGGTATCGCGCTGCTGCAGGCGAAGGTCATTGCAGACGAGGGTGATCTGTTCAGCCTCGCCGAGGACGACCTGTTGCGCACGGAGCTTTTCCGGACGAAAGCCGGGGCGCTGTCGGCCAATGGCAAGCGGCTGCTGGCCAACTTGGACGAGGCGAAATCGCGGCCGCTGTGGCGGGTGCTGGTGGCGCTGTCGATCCGTCATGTGGGACCGACGGCCGCGCGGGCGCTGGCCACCGAGTTCGGCAGCATGGACGCGATCATGTCGGCGTCGACCGAGCAGCTGGCCGCGGTGGAGGGCGTCGGACCGACGATCGCCGCCGCAGTCACCGAGTGGTTCAGCGTCGACTGGCATCGCGCGATCGTCGAGAAGTGGCGGGCAGCGGGCGTACGGATGGCCGACGAGCGCGACACCAGCGTGCCGCGGACGCTGGAGGGCCTGACCATCGTGGTCACCGGATCGCTGACCGGGTTCTCGCGCGACGACGCCAAGGAGGCCATCGTGGCCCGCGGCGGCAAGGCAGCCGGCTCGGTGTCAAAGAAAACCGACTACGTCGTCGCCGGTGATTCGCCCGGTTCGAAATACGACAAGGCTGTCGAGCTGGGTGTGCCGATCCTCGACGAAGAGGGATTCCGGAAGCTGCTGGCCGACGGGCCGGCCGGTATTTCAGCCGTCGAGTAATGACCCAGCTCGACTCACCAGGACACGGGTAGTTCGACGAGGCCGCCGGCCAGCACGTCGCTACGCACAGTCAGCGTCGCCGGATCCACCGCCAGGTGCATCGACGGAAACCGTGGAATGAGTTGGGTTAGCACGGTTTTCAGCTCGATACGCGCCAACGGTGCCCCAATGCAATAACGTGCACCGTACCCGAAGGTGACATGAGGTGCTTCCTTGCGGAAGATGTCGAGACGGTCTGGTTGGCCGAACATCGCCGGGTCATGGTTTGCCGATCCAATGTCCAGCAGCACTAAGTCTCCGGCGTCGATGGCAACGCCGTCAATCTCGAAATCTATGCGCGCATAGCGGGGTATGCCGCCGACGCCGCCGCCGGATGTCGTTGCGCGTAAGAGTTCCTCGACCGCGATCGGAATCATCGTGGGGTCAGCCAGAAGCGCCTGCCACTGAGGTGGATTCGTCAACAACATCAGTGCGGACAGTCCGATCGCAACGACGGTGGTCTCGTGTCCGGCAAAGAGCAATGCCATCGATAGCAGGGCTGCCTCGACGTCGGAGACGCCAGAGGTCGCACAGAGTCGAGAGATCACGTCGTCGTCGGGATGGGCGCGTTTGTGCTCAACCAACTTCAGGCTGTAGCTGAACAACTCGGCCATGCCTTGCTCTGAGCGGACGTGATCGCACACGTTGGCGGTGTCCTGTGTCCACCCGCGGAACTGGTCACGATCGGAGTAAGGCACACCGAGTAGCTCGCAGATCACCAAAATCGGCAGCGGCACAGCTAACTTCGCGTGCAAGTCGGCTGGAGGGCCCAGTTGCGCTAATGCGTCGAGCAGCCCGCTGGTGAGCGCTTCGACCCTTGGCACCAGCATCCGCAGGTGACTGGGCGAGAAGTGTGGTTGCAGCAGCGAACGCATCCGTGCGTGGTCGGCCTCTTCAGTGTCGAAGTTGCCCAGCGGGCCACCGAACAATGCCGACTGCCCGATGCGCGCGGCGGTGTCGGGCTTCGGATGTGCGCGACCGAGTCGATCGTCGTCGAGCAACCGCCGCACCTGGGCATATCCGGTGACCAGCCATCCCTCGTGGCCTGCCGGCGTACGGATGCGATGAATAGGGCCCTGGGTCTGCAACGCACGCAGTGGGGGCGGGAATTCGAGGGGATGCATCTGCGGAAACGGCAGCTGGGCTGATGTGGTCACCGCATCCTCCAAGTAAGGGCGCTCTTGTATAAGATGCTATGGACAAGGTTAGTTGTAAACTTTCCTTTAAACAAGAGGGGGAGGTTGCGGTGACGGTTGCCCGAGCCGAGCCGACGCGACGGCTGCCCCGCGCGCAACGGCGTGAACAGATCCTCGACGCCGCCACTCGAGCCTTCGCCCGCGCCGGCTTCGCCAACACTGGCCTCGATGTCATCGCCGCGGAAGCCGGTATCAGTCCGGTGATCCTGTACCGGCACTTCGCGTCGAAGGCTGACCTCTACCGCGAAGTGCTCGACAACGGTTACCGCCGGCTCCGCCAGGCCACCGGCGGCGACGAGTTCGACGATGGCAGCATCCCCGCGCTAGTGCGTGCAGCCGCTGCTGATCCGGACGCCTTCCGGCTGCTGTTTCGCTATGCCTCCCGCGAACCCGAATTTCGAGACGTCATCGAAACTCTCCACGAGAACGGGACCGAGATCACGCGCCGCCACCTTGCCGGCATCGCCGACGAGCGGTGGCGGAGCTGGGCAGCACACCTTTTGCCCAGCCTCACCACGGACGCCGTCATCGCCTGGCTTGACGCCGGCCAGCCCGACCCCGATCAGGCCGCCGGCCGTATTCGCCATGTGGTCGACGCGGTGCTCCAGGCCGCCGAGCCCCGCTGATTCAAGGAGCGGCGCGCGTTCAGCGCAGCATCGTCGCGACGATCCCGGCCAGATATCCCAACCGCGCCACCTCCGACGGACGAAATGCCGGTCCACCGGGTCGGCCCAACATCACCGCGGTGTGCGGATCACCGAGAGGCCCCGCCACCAAGGTGGTGTCCATATCGCGCCACGCGCGCGGAACCCATTCGGCGGCACCGTCCAACGCCTCCACGCGCTCGATCGGCAACCACGGCGCCGACTCCACCTTCGTTTCCGGCGCGCCCGCACTGCCGACCATCACATCGAGGCCGGTGCCGATCTTGCGCACTATCGTGCACCAGCCCACCCGCAGCACCCGCGGCGCTTCGTCGGCCAGCACCTTCAGCCTGGAATCGTTGTCGCCGGCCGCGGCGATATGGTCGAGAAGCTCTAGCTCACGGTGAGCCTCCAACAGCCCGGTATGCGGCCGCAGGCTGTCTACCCGGATGCCCTTGAGCGCTTCGGCCGCGGTGATCAAGGTGTCCGGCATCGCCCCCGGCGGCAGCTCGACCACCAGGTCGTCGATCGCATACCCGGATGCGCGGTCCACCACATCGAGCGACAAAATGTCGGCCCCGACCGAGCCGAGCGCCACGGCCAGAGAACCGAGGCTGCCCGGTCGGTCCACCAGCTGGACGCGCAGGAGATACGACGGCACGCGCACACTGTGACACAGCGATCCGCCGACGGCATTTCGGCTGGGCCGCCCTCGGCTGCGTGACGGCGCCGCTGGCCTGACGATTAGGCTTTTCGGTCGTGTCCCAGATCTCCCGCATCTCCCGTCAGGAGGTCGCGCACCTGGCGCGGCTGGCCCGCCTGGCATTGACCGACGCCGAGTTGGACAGCTTTGCCAGCCAACTCGACGCCATTCTGACCCACGTCAGTGCGATCCAGGCGGTCGACGTCACCGGCGTCGAAGCGACCGGCAACCCGCTCAAAGACGTCAACGTCACCCGGACCGACGAGATCACGCCGTGCCTGACCCAGCAGGAAGCGCTTGCCCAGGCGCCCGAGGCCGTCGACGGCCGCTTCGCCGTTCCCAAGATCCTCGGTGAGCCGCAATGACCGACATCGTCCGGCTGGACGCCGCCAGCTTGGCCGCCAAGATCGCCGACAAGGAGCTGTCGTCCACAGAGCTGACCCAGGCCTGCCTGGACCAGATCCAGGCAACCGACGATCGGTACAACGCCTTCCTGCACGTTGCCGCAGAGCAGGCGTTGGCTGCGGCGGGCGCGGTCGACAAGTCGCTGGCCGCCGGTGAGCCGCTGGCGTCGCCGCTGGCCGGCGTGCCGTTGGCACTCAAGGACGTGTTCACCACGGTCGACATGCCCACCACCTGCGGATCGAAGATCCTCGAGGGCTGGCGGTCCCCCTACGACGCCACCCTCACTTCCCGGCTGCGTGCGGCCGGCATCCCGATCCTTGGCAAGACCAACATGGACGAGTTCGCGATGGGCTCGTCGACCGAGAACTCCGCCTACGGCCCTACCCGCAATCCGTGGGACGTCGAGCGGGTGCCCGGCGGCTCCGGCGGCGGCACGGCGGCGGCGCTGGCCGCTTTCCAGGCGCCGCTGGGC
>NZ_CAXUCH010000001.1:11002-19138 GCF_964249325.1 uncultured Mycobacterium sp.
CACCTACGGGACGGTGTCGCGCTACGGGCTGGTGGCGTGCGCGTCGTCGTTGGATCAGGGCGGCCCGTGCGCACGCAGCGTGCTGGACACCGCACTGCTGCACCGGGTGATCGCCGGGCATGACGCCAAAGACTCCACCTCCGTCGACGCGCCGGTGCCCGACGTGGTCGGCGCCGCCAAGGCCGGCACCGACGGCAATCTACGCGGTATGCGAATCGGCGTGGTCCGCCAGCTACACAGCGGCGAGGGTTACCAGCCGGGCGTGCTGGAGTCGTTCAACGCCGCCGTCGAGCAGTTGACCGCACTCGGTGCCGAGGTGAGCGAAGTCGATTGTCCCCACTTCGATTACGCGCTGGCCGCCTACTATCTGATCCTGCCGTCGGAGGTGTCGAGCAACCTGGCCCGCTTCGACGCCATGCGCTACGGGCTGCGGGTCGGCGACGACGGCACGCACAGCGCCGAGGAGGTCATGGCGCTGACCCGCGCCGCCGGGTTCGGGCCAGAAGTCAAGCGGCGCATCATGATTGGCACGTACGCGCTATCCGCGGGATATTACGACGCGTACTACAACCAGGCGCAGAAGGTGCGCACCTTGATCGCCCGCGACCTCGACGAGGCGTACCAAACCGTCGACGTGCTGGTGTCGCCGACGACACCGACAACAGCGTTCCGGTTAGGGGAGAAGGTCGACGATCCGCTGGCGATGTATCTGTTCGACCTGTGCACGCTGCCCTTGAACCTGGCCGGCCACTGCGGCATGTCGGTGCCGTCGGGGTTGTCCCCGGACGACAACCTTCCGGTGGGGCTGCAGATCATGGCTCCCGCACTGGCCGACGATCGGCTCTACCGGGTAGCAGCGGCCTACGAAGCCGCGCGCGGCCCGCTGCCGTCGGCCATCTAGCGCGAGCAGACACAAAGGCACCCTGAAACGCCTCATTTTGGGTGCTTTTGCGTCTGCTGGCCGGGCAAGATGAAGGCATGCGGATCGGGATTCTCACCGGCGGCGGCGACTGCCCGGGGCTCAACGCCGTCATCCGGGCGGTGGTGCGCACCTGCGACGCCCGTTATGGCTCGGCAGTGGTCGGTTTTCAGGACGGTTGGCGCGGGCTGCTGGAGAACCGGCGCATCCAATTGCACAACGACGACCGCAACGACCGGCTGCTGACCAAGGGCGGAACGATGTTGGGCACCGCCCGTGTGCATCCCGACAAGCTGCGGGCCGGGCTGAACCAGATTATGCAGACACTCGACGACAACGGCATCGACGTGCTGATCCCGATCGGCGGTGAAGGAACCTTGACCGCCGCGCACTGGCTGTCCGAGGAGAACGTGCCCGTCGTCGGGGTGCCGAAGACCATCGACAACGACATCGATTGCACTGACGTGACTTTCGGGCACGACACCGCGTTGACGGTCGCCACCGAGGCCATCGACCGGTTGCACAGCACCGCCGAATCGCACCAGCGGGTCATGCTGGTGGAGGTGATGGGCCGGCACGCCGGCTGGATCGCCTTGAATGCGGGGCTGGCTTCGGGCGCTCACATGACGTTGATTCCCGAACAGCCCTTCGACGTCGAAGAGGTGTGCCGGCTGGTTAAGGGACGCTTCCAGCGCGGTGACTCACATTTCATCTGTGTGGTCGCCGAGGGCGCCAAACCCGTTCCCGGATCGATGAATTTGCGGGAAGGCGGCATCGACGAGTTCGGGCATGAGCGCTTCACCGGCGTGGCCGCGCAGCTGGCGAGCGAGGTGGAGAAACGCATCAATAAGGACGTGCGGGTGACGGTGCTCGGCCATGTGCAACGCGGTGGCACACCGACCGCCTTCGACCGGGTGCTGGCCACCCGGTTTGGGGTCAACGCCGCCGACGCCGCACACACCGGCGAGTACGGGATGATGGTGTCGCTGCGCGGCCAAGACATCGGCCGGGTGCCACTTGCCGATGCGGTGCGCCAGCTCAAGCTGGTACCACAGAGCCGCTACGACGACGCCGCCGCCTTCTTCGGGTAACGCGACCGACGCAGCGGCCAAACGATAACGCGAGCGCAGGGTGGTGTTTACCCGTATTCCACATATGTTTCATGCAATTTGCTGGGCCCACCGAGTAGCCGAGCAATCAAAACCGATGTTACCGTCGGCGTTATGAATAACCGCGATTCTTATCGCGGCGTGATTCACCAGGGGGTGCCGTCGGCGCCGGCGTCGGGGCAGCCGGGCGTGCGGCGATCCGCCCGGTGGCGACCGCGGACTCCCAAGCCTGACGATGCGCAGCACTACCGCCAAGATGCATCGGCGTATCAGCCGCAGCCGAGCCAGGCGCCACCAGATGCATCGACGGTACCGGCGGCGTGTGCACAGGCGCCGGTTGAGCAGCAGCCGCAGTTAGGGTGGGACACCCTCGACCGTTTGGAAGAGTTGGAGAAAATCCCGACCAGAAGCACGTGGCAAAATGTGTTTTCCGGGATCAGCCGACTTGGCGTCCTTCCCGAGGCCCGGCGGAAATATGAAATCAGTTTGCGCGATCGTGTCTGCGCCCCGGTGAGCAGCGCATTTCCTATTGCGGTGCTGGGCCTCAAAGGCGGCGTCGGCAAAACTGCGGTGGTTGAGGCGCTGGGCTCGACCTTCGCGCAGGTGCGAGACGACCGAGTAATCGCGGTGGACCTCGCTGGCGGCGACCTCGCCGGGCGCCACGGTCGCCGAAATCGGCTATGCCTGCTCCACCTCGTCGCGGGAGCAGCGGCGGCGCGTTATATCGACGCGCGAACGCACACTTGCCGAAACAGCTCGGGCCTGGAAATGCTCAGCCTTCCGGACTATGTCAACAGCGAGTGGCTAATGAGCCGCGACGAGTTCGGTGAAGCGTTTTCCGTTCTGCGCAGCTGTTATTCGGTGATGTTGATCGACTGCGGGAACGTGCTCACATCCAGCATGATGGAGGCGGTGCTCTCGGAGTCGCGGGCTCTGGTTGTCGTCACCAGCGCGTCCGTCGACGCCGTACGCAAGACCATGACCACATTGAAGTGGTTGCGCCACAACGGCTACCATGACCTGATTGAATCAGCCGTGCTGGCGGTAAACCACATCGAGAGAGGTAAACCAAACCGGCTGGTAGTCAAGGAACTTCACCATTTGGCGCAGCAATTCTCGCCGGAACGCGTCGTGACATTGCCGTTCGACCGACACGTGCATCAGGGCAAAGAGATTACTCTTAGGCAGTTGAGCAAGCGGAGCAGGCGTCGCTACCTGGAAATGGCAGCCGCACTGGCGGACATGTTCCCGAAACGCGGAACGTCGCCTGCCTAACAACGCGATTGAGTCGACTACTAGCCGCCGTCGGAACTGGTGATCAGCAGCACCCATGTCAGCGGTCACCACTAGCATCCCGACAGAGCGTGCGAATGGCGCCCACCAAGACGCCCCAACTACGATCTAACCCATGACAGTTGCTGCGAAGGTCTCCCAGGCTCAGCTGCTCGAGTACGAGGACGTGATAGCGCGCTATGAGCCCGTGCTGGGCCTGGAGGTGCATGTCGAGCTGTCCACCGCCACCAAGATGTTCTGCGGCTGCCCCACCGCATTCGGCGCCGAACCCAACACCCAGGTGTGCCCGGTTTGTCTGGGGCTGCCGGGTTCGCTGCCGGTGCTGAACCAGGCCGCGGTGGAGTCGGCGATCCGGATCGGGCTGGCGCTCAACTGCGAAATCGTGCCGTGGTGCCGGTTCGCGCGGAAGAACTACTTCTACCCCGACATGCCGAAGAACTACCAGATCTCGCAGTACGACGAACCGATCGCAGTCAACGGCTACCTGGATGTTCCGCTGGAGGACGGCACCAGCTGGCGGGTCGGCATCGAACGCGCCCACATGGAGGAAGACACCGGCAAGCTGACCCACTTGGGCAGCCAGACCGGCCGCATCGAGGGCGCGACGACGTCGCTGATCGACTACAACCGCTCCGGTGTGCCGCTGATCGAAATCGTCACCAAACCCATCGAGGGCACCGGCCCCAGGGCGCCCGAGATTGCCCGAGCGTACGTGACGGCGCTGCGTGACTTATTGCGCACCTTGGGTGTTTCCGACGTCAGGATGGATCAGGGTTCGATGCGCTGCGACGCCAATGTGTCGCTCAAGCCGGTCGGCGCCATCGAGTTCGGCACCCGCACCGAGACCAAGAACGTCAACTCGCTCAAGAGCGTCGAAGTCGCTGTCCGCTACGAAATGCAGCGCCAGGGCGCCGTTCTGGAATCCGGTCGACGGGTCATCCAGGAAACCCGGCACTTCCACGAAGACGGCTACACCAGTCCTGGCCGCACCAAGGAGACTGCTGAAGATTACCGCTATTTCCCCGAACCGGACTTGGAGCCGGTCGCGCCCAGCGCTGAACTCGTCGAGCGGCTGCGCGAAACCATTCCCGAATTCCCGTGGTTGCGCCGCAAGCAAATTCAGCAGGAATGGGGGGTTTCCGACGAGGTAATGCGCGATCTGGTCAACGCCGGGGCGGTCGACCTGGTGATCGCGACCGTCGAGCACGGCGCGTCCAGCGAGAAAGCTCGCGCCTGGTGGGGAAACTTCCTAGTGCAAAAGGCCAACGAGTCCGGCGTCCAACTCGACGAATTACCGATTACTCCGAAACAGGTCGCCGCCGTCATCGCGCTGGTCGACGAGGGCAAGCTGTCGGTCAAGCTGGCCCGCCAGGTGGTCGAGGGGGTGCTGGCCGGGGAGGGGGAGCCCGAGCAGGTGATGATCGCCCGCGGGCTGGCGGTGGTGCGCGACGACTCACTGATTCAGGCAGCGGTCGACGAAGCGCTGGCCGCCAACCCCGACATCGTCGAGAAGATCCGCGGCGGCAAAGTGCAGGCGGCCGGCGCGATCGTCGGGGCGGTGATGAAGGCCACCAAGGGCCAAGCCGATGCCGCACGGGTGCGCGAGCTCGTGCTGGCCGCCTGCGGGCAGGGCTGAGAACACGGGTTGACGCTTAGGTTCACCCGGTCGGACACCCAAATGGGTGGTTCGCTGCGTCGGTGACTACTGCAAGGTGTGTGCCCTCTGTTCGGTTCGCCGCCGAGATGCGGGCCGACAGCGTCGCAGGGAGGTAGCACGCGATGCCTCCGTGGCGACTGCGGGACTTTCACGACGACGACCTGGATCAAGCGATTTCGGTCTGGGACACCAGCCGCCAGCCCGGTGAGCCGCCACCGGTATTTCCGATCTCCGAAGTGGTGTCGGCCGCCAGGTCGGGTCAGCCCGCCGTCGTCGCCGTCGTCGGCGACGAACTTGTCGGCATCGCCGTAGCCCACCACCACGGTGAACGAGCCTGGGTGTCGATGGTCGGACTGAGTAACCGATGGCGCAATCGGGGTATCGGCAGCGCGCTGCTGGCTGAACTGGAGTTGCGCCTGCGTTCGCTTGGTGTGCGGCGGATCGGCGCGCTGCTGCCACCGGATGCCGCGGGGACGACGGCGCTGCGCAACTGCGGCTACCAGGAGCGGACTCAGCTGCTGTATTTCGAGAAGGTCGACCCGATAGGCGCGGCGGACGCGGGCCTGCTGGCCGAGCTGGGTGGGCAACATATGCCCCGCGGCCTGTGGCAGGCGATGGCCGGCATGGAAAACGAAAAGCAGATCATCGAACGCCGGATCGTGCTGCCGTTGACCGAGCCGGATGTCGCCGAGCAGTACGGAGTCTCACCGCCGAAGGCGGTGATCTTGTTCGGGCCGCCCGGCACCGGCAAGACCAGCTTCGCCAAGGCTGTCGCTGGCCGGCTCGGTTGGCCGTTCGTCGAGCTTTTCCCATCGCGGTTAGCCGCCCCCGATGTAGCCATGGCCAGCGCGCTGCGGGAAGCCTTCACGACACTGATGGAACTGGACGCCGTGGTCGTGTTCATCGATGAAGTCGAAGAGATCGCCGGATCGCGCTCCGGTGTGCCGTCGGATCCGGCGCATGGCGCCACCAACGAGCTACTGAAGCTCATCCCGGCGTTTCGTCAGCGCGACGAGCGGCTGCTGATCTGCGCGACGAACTCGGTGCATCTGCTCGATTCGGCGTTTCTGCGGCCCGGCCGATTCGACTACATCATCCCGGTTGGACCCCCGGATGCCACGGCGCGAGCCGCGATTTGGAGCAGATACCTTGGCCCGTCTGCCGGCTCCGTCGAGGTGGGCGCGCTGGTTAAGGCCAGCGAGATGTTCACCCCGGCCGATATCGAGTTTGCCGCCCGCAAAGGTGCGCAGCGCGGGTTCGAGCGCGAGATCGAGTTCCGTCGCGGCGAACCGGCCTGCACACACGACTATCTCAGCGCGATCGACCAGACCCGCCCATCGCTCACCGAGGCCATGCTCACCGAATTCTTCGACGACATCGAGCAACACACTCGGCTCTGACGCGACAGCAGATCACCACGGAGGCGGCGCGGCGCCTCAGCCGAAACCCCAGGTCGACTGGCCCAACCTCGGCTTCTGGCGATCTTAGGGTGGATGAGGCCGAAAATGTGCTGCCAGAATAGGTTCCGCATCGGTGCCCTCGGTGAGAGCCAGACACGGGGCACTGAATTCGCACCTCTGACAGTGGCGGTCGAACGTCGGATAGATCGCCGGCGGTGACGTTGCTCGAGCATCTGGTGCGCAGCTGGCGCGGCAAGACAGCGCGCAAGGAGATGATGCACCCGCTGCTGATCATCATCGACGAGGCGGTCAACGCAGCGCCGATGCCCGCGCTTCGCCGCCACGTGTCAGAAGGCCGCGGTGGTGTGAACCTAATCGAAGCCGTCGCGCCGTGGGTTGCCGACAATCTGGGAACTGCAAAAATAGACGAGGCACTCGCTTCAACAATCAACTGAGACAAGATCTGATCACCCTCGAATATCTAGAAACAGGACATCATTCGTCGATAACTAGGCTGGCGACACCGAGACGCGCGCCCCCTCTGACCGCGTTGCGGGTGCTGCGCGCGGTCGCTGAGCGGGGCAGCTTCACGGCGGCGGCGGCCGAACTCGGTTACACGCAATCGGCGGTGTCCCGGCAAGTCGCGGCGCTCGAGCGGGAGGCCAACTCGGTGCTGTTCGAGCGCCGTGCCACCGGCGCGCGGCTTACCACCAACGGCCTGATCGTTCTTCGGCATGCGCACGTCATCCTCGAAGAGATCGCGTCGGCACAGCGCGAACTGGACGGTACGGACACCGGCGTATGCCAGGTGCGACTGGGGGCCTACATCAGCGCCGGCGCGATCATTGTGCCGCGGTTACTTCAGTCGCTTCGCGACCAGCGTCCCGACATCCGGGTGATCACTCGTGAGGACACGACGCCCGCGCTGGTACGCGCACTGCGAGAGGGCACCCTCGATCTGGCCGTCATCTCCTCGCGGCCTCCCTACCGGGCGCCGGATAATGAGCTGCCGGCCTTGATCACTGAGGTCATCGATGAGGCCGCCTTGGTTGTGGCGGCGTCGGCCACCGGTCGTTTCGCGGGTCGGCGCGCCGTGTCGGTCGACGAACTCCATGACGTGGACTGGATTGCCAGCCCGTCCGCAAGTAGCGAACCGCTGCTGGGAGTGTGGCCGGGCCTGGCCGGGCGCCCCCGCATCGCGCACACCGTGCGGGACTGGCTGACGAAGCTGCAGCTCGTTGCCGCCGACTGCGGGCTGACAAGCGTGCCGCCCAATCTCGCGGACTTCCTCCCTCCAGGGGTGCAGATCATGCGGGTAGAGGGCGGCCCTCAAGAGCGGCGCCGTGCACTCTCCGCGCGGATGCCGGGCAGGCCGCCGTCTTCGGTGGTCGCTGTAATAGCCGCGCTGCGCGCTCAGTACGCGAGTGAGCGGCAAGCGCGCGGCGGCACACGAGCGTAGCGTCTCAGCAAGCGAGCGGAACCTAATGTCAGGCCACTTTTACACCGCTCCTGGCGCGCCACCCAGCCTGATGATCGCGTGGTCGGGATGGGTCTGGAACACCTCGGCTGCCGCTTGGCCGAGGTCGTCCACGCTCGTGCAGGCGGGGTTGAGGGCGGCCAGCAGCGCCAACGCGTGTTTGCCCATCGCGATCTCCACCAAAAGTGGTTGGTGCAGTTGGTCTTTGCGCAGCCCGGCTTGGAGTTCGGCGGCGGCCCGTTCGATGCCGCGGCTGCGACCGGCGCGGCGCAACGCCGCGG
>NZ_CAXUCH010000001.1:19148-40583 GCF_964249325.1 uncultured Mycobacterium sp.
CGACTCACCGACAGGTTTGCCGCACCGGCTGGAGTGGGGGTGATCGCGAGCACGGTGCGGGCCTCGGGGCTGGCAATCCCGAGCGCGAACCGCCCGGTGAAGGTGGCCAGGAAGGTGGGGTAGAACTCGCGCAACAACGACCGCAATTCGTTGTGGGCCTTGGTGCGCCGCCAGATCGCGTCCTGATGCGCGCGGGCCCGCACCGCAAATCGACTGGCACAGTTCGCTATCGGCCGTCAGCCTGCGGTGCAGGTGGGCGTCCACCCGAAGGATGTGAGCCACGGTCATCGCGTCGGCGCGATCGGACTTCGACCGTGCGACCGAGTGGCGTTCCCGGTAGCGGGCCACTGTCAGCGGGTTGATCGCATACACCGGCCGCGCTGTTGCGCGCAGCGCGGCGACCAACAGACCGCGCGGGGTTTCGATCGCCACCGGCACCGGGTGCTCACCGCTGTCACCGGCAGTGGTGAGCAACTCGACCAGCTCGGCGAACCCGGCGGGATCGTCGGTGATGCGCTTCTTCACGACCAGCTATCCGTCTGCGTCGATGATGGCGACATCATGGTGGGCTTCGGCCCAGTCGATGCCGCAGAAGAGTTTCACGTTTTGACTACCTCCGACCTTGTTGCGGGTGTTGGTGCTGGTAGAAGCCCCAGCAGGACCGCGCAGCGCTCTACTTATGAGGCTCGATGGCCTTCCCTCCGATGAGCTGTTCGCGATCCCAGCAACCCGCACGACGTCGGTCTTCGTTGAGAGCTCCCAGGCTCGAGGAATCTGCGACGTTGCCTCCGTGCGGGCGGGCTTGAACCACGGGTCAATCCCACCGAACTAAGACCTCGCGACCCCCGCGACACGCACGGTCTTGTCTTAGGACTCAGCCAGGTCCCGAAATGAGATAGGCGTTTGTCACGGCAGGGCCACAAGGGGCGAACAACCTTTCAGCCCAAACCACGCCGGTGCGCAACTAGACCTCGCAGATCCGATAACAACTCAGGCGTCCAGCCGCTGGGCCGATGGCTGATCGGATCTAAGAACAATGACACAGAATGTGATCACTCCCCGTTTCTTTGGAAACGAGACAAGGGCTGGCGGATCGGATTTGGCTGGGGAAACGTGGCCCGCCTCGTTAGGCGATGATCGCGCTAACTCTGCCGTGCGCTGGGCCGCCCCGCGGTCAGCAGTTCTCGGGCGTAGGCGGTGAACGCTATCGCCAGCGGGTTCGATTCGGCTGCGCGTCGGACCACGGCCACGGTCCCCGGGGCGACGCCGCGCAGCGCGACTGTCGTCAGCTCCGGGTGCAGGTCGGGTGCGCGGCTGTCTGCAGGCACGATAGCAACTGCGTGCCCTTCGGTGAGGGCGTCGAACAGCTCGGCGGGGTCGTCGAGGAGGGGGCCGTCAGGTGCGGGCTGCCCGCCGGGCCGGGGATCGATGCGCCAGAACGCATCCCACGCCGGATCGCTTGTTCGGGCGACGGGTTCGCCAGCGAGGTCGGCGAGGTCGAGGTGGCCGCGGCTGGCCAGTGGGTGGTGGCGTGCGAGCAGGACGGCGCGGGGCTCGTGATAGGCCACGGTGACGTCGATCCCGTCGGTGCGGATCGGCAGGCGGGTCACCGCGACGTCGACGACGTGGTCGAACAGTGCCGCGCGGGCACCGTTCCAGGGCAGGTGCGTCGTCTTGATCTCGGCGTCGGGCCGCCTACGGCGCAGTTCCCGCACGGCGGCGGAGACGACGAGGTTGGTGGTGTAGCCGACCCGCAGGGCGCGGGGGCGCGCCGCAGCGCGCGTGTGCGCTGCGGCCCGGACCGCTTCGTGTAGAAGGTCGCGCGCATGGTCGAGGAAGGCCAGTCCGGCGTCGGTGAGATGGCTGCCCTGTGGTGTGCGGTGCAGAAGCGGCGCACCGAGCAGCTTCTCCAACGCCCGGATCTGTCGGCTAAGTGAGGGCTGGGTGATGTGCAGTGCCGCCGCTGCTCGACCGAAGTGTCCGTGGTCGGCAACCGCGACGAAATACCGCACCACGCGTAGGTCGAGGTCCACCGGCGGGATGTCGACAGAGGCCACCGAGCCAGTCTACGCAGCGCCGATGCCTTGAAGGCATGCGGTGATCCCGGCCAGGCAGTGGTTCGAAAGACCAGAAGTCGGCACGCTGGGACCATGACCGTCGGAGTACTGCTCACCCCGGATCGCTCTGCCCCCCACGTCGTCGATGACGCCGTCGAGCAGGCGTCGATGGCCCGCGACGCCGGAGTGCGCCAGGTGTGGCTCGGGCAGCAACTCGATCTGGACTCGCTCGCGGTGGCAGCGGTGATCGGGGCGACGGTGCCGGATGTCGCGGTCGGCACCTCCGTTGTCCCGATCAATCCCCGCCACCCACTCATCCTGGCGGCCTCGGCCCAAACGGCCCAGGCAGCCGCGCGCGGCCGGTTCAGCCTCGGGCTGGGGCTCGGTGTCGCGATGCTCGAGCAGATGACCTTCGACATCCCGACCGACCATGCGGCACACCGGCTTCGGGAGTACCTCACGGTGCTACGAGCAGTGCGTGACGCGGGCACCGTCGACTTCCGCGGCAGGTACGTCACCGCCGCCGATCCGCACGTGATGCCGGTATCCCTGCCCGCTGCGGCGCCCTACCCAATCTACGTCGCCGCGATGGGACCCCACACGCTGCAAGTCACGGGCGAACTGGCCGACGGCACACTGCCCTATGCCGGCCCACGCACGCTGGAGGAGTTCATAGTGCCGACCCTGGCCACCGCCTCCGCGGACGCGGGTCGTCCAATGCCGCGGGTGTTCGGTCTGGTCAGCGTCGCAGTCACCGCCGACGACGAGGTGTCCGCCGCACGCGCCATGGCGGGCGAGACCATGGCGATGTACGACCAGGTGCCGTCCTACCAGCGCATCAACGCCCGTGAAGGCGTGGACTCCGTCGTCGATCTGGCCCTGATCGGCACTGCCGAACACATCGCACGAGGGCTGTCGCGCTACCGCAACGCCGGCGCCACGGACCTGCTCCTGATGCCCGTGCTGTCCGGACGCGACCACCTGCGCCGCGTATGCGAGCTGGCCGCCGAGATATCCGAGCTTCCCGCCAAAGTGTGACAAACGTCGACAGGGACGAGGTAGCCGCCGACGCGTTCACCTACCGGGTCTGTCTCACCATTCAGAGCCGACACAGATCCGCTGGGCAACTCTCATGAGACAGGAACTGATCGACCTCGATTCTTTAGATACGAGACATCGCGGCCGCCGCACGGATGGCTTCTCATCGCTCACCGGGCTGCTTGAGCGTGATGGGTTGAGTCGCTGTGAAGACAGCACACCGGCTCCGGGTAGTACCGGTGTTCGTGGATGGCCCTGGCCACGCTGGTGGCTTGCACGGTGCGGGCGGTGGGGCGTTAGGACGTGTGACCGATGCCGCCTGGGCGTACGCGCAGGTGGGCGTGTTCGCCCTGGCGGCCGAAAAGGACCAAAGTCTCGACGGGTCCTTCGCCTGTGCTGCCGGCCCAGTGTGGGCGGCGGGTGTCGAACTCCGCGGCCTCGCCCTGGGTCAGGATGAAGTCCTGTTCGCCGAGCACGAGCCGCAGCCGCCCTGCCAGGACGTAGATCCACTCATAGCCCTCGTGGGTTGCGCCCTGCGCCGGTGGGGTCGACTGCGACGCGGGATGTAGGACCTTATATGCGGTGGGTTGGCCGGGGCTGCGCGAGAGCCGCCAGAACGTCATGCCGTCGCGATGGGTGACTATGCCGCGGACACGGGGGTCGTCGGCGGGTCGAGTTCGGATCAGGTCGTCGAGGGCCACCCCGTGCGCCCGGGCGATGGGCAGCAACAACTCCAGGGTGGCGCGACGCCGCCCGGACTCTAAGCGCGACAGGGTGCTCACCGAGATTCCGGTCTGTCGCCCAAGAGCGGCCAGCGTGGTGCCCTGTTCTCGTCGTAAGGCAGTCAATCGCGGGCCGACCCCCGCTAGAACCCAGTCCGTCGCCTCGTCTACTCGCCCCCGTGTTGCCATAACAGCAATGATAGTGGCGTCTTGGCATCGGGCGGAGCACCGTTATAGCCATGAGAGTAAACAGCTTCGACGTCGTTGTAGTCGGTGGCGGTGCGGCCGGCCTGTCCGGCGCCCTGACCTTAGCGCGGGCGCGGCGCTCGGTCCTGGTTCTGGATTCCGGCGAACCGCGCAACGCCGCCGCGGAGGGAGTCCGTGGATTCCTGTCCCGCGATGGAATGACGCCGGCTGACCTCATCGCGGCGGGTGCTGCCGAGGTCATCCGTTACGGCGGGCAGGTTCGTGCCGCGTGCGCGGTATCAGCGCGTCGCGAGGGCAACGGATTCGTGGTCGGCACCGCCGACGAGCAGACCGTCACCGCCAGCCGATTGCTGGTCGCGACCGGGCTCGTCGACGAGCTCCCCGATATCCCGGGGCTGCGCGAGCGCTGGGGTCACGACGTCTTGGGTTGTCCGTATTGCCATGGTTGGGAGGTCCGCGACCGGCCGATTGGGGTGTTAAACACCGGGCGGCTCGCGGTGCACCAGGCGTTGCTGTTTCGCCAGTGGAGCCCCGACACCACGCTGTTCTTGCACACCGGGCCGCAGCCCAGCGACGACGAATGGGAGCAGCTGGCCGCCTGTGGAATCGCGGTCGTCGACGGCGAGGTCACCGCCCTAGAAGTTGCCGCCGACCGGCTCGCCGGAATCCGGCTGGCTTCGGGGCACGTCATCGCGCGGCAGGCGCTGGCGGTGATGCCGCGCTTTTCCGCCCGCGCTGAGTTCCTCACCGAACTGGGCCTGCCCACCGTGGCGCACCCAACCGGGCTGGGCACCTACCTCGAGTCCGACGCAACCGGGCTGACCGCCATCCCGGGGGTGTGGGCGGCCGGCAACGTCACCGACCCGACCGCGCAAGTGGTCGTCGCCGCCGCCGCTGGCGTAACCGCCGCCGCCGCCATCAACGCCGACCTGATCGCCGCCGACACCCATCGCGCCGTTGAATACCGCCGAGACCCATTCAGCGGGCCGTCCGAAGCACTCGTCAGCGAACGCGTACTCGGCGACCGACGCCACGGACTCGAAACCCCTACCGCCACCGCCACATCGGATCACCGGACACGACGCTGAAGGAAAGGCCAGCGCACCATGGATCGTTCTTAGTGTGTCATCGGGTTCGAGATGCGCGCGGGTGGAGGCGATTTCACTGTTGAGCATAGGTTAGCCGTTGTGGATGCGCTGGTCGTCGTCTTGGTGGCGGTCAAGAATCCAGGCGCCAGCTTCAGCGGCGAACCGGTTGCCGGTGGCTCGCGGCGACCAGGTTTGCAGCACCACCGCGAACAGCAGCAGGCGCATACGGTAGTCGACATGGACACGATCACTCTTGGTGATGTGGAGATCTCTCGAATCGTGGAGTGGCATGCTCCCATCGCGCCGACTCATGCTGTCTTTCCGAGGACCCCCGCGCAGATGTGGCGAGACCACGAGTCCCTGCTGGCCCCCCAGTTCTGGAATGCGGGGACCGACGAGTTCGTGGCGTGCTGCCAAACCTGGGTACTGCGCAGCGAGGGACGCACCATTCTCATCGACACCGGCCTTGGCAACGGCAAGGAACGGCCCTACATGCCGCTATGGACACATCTGGACACCGATTTCCTGTCCCGTCTCACTGCCGCCGGTGTCGCGCCTGAAGACGTCGACATCGTGGTCAACACCCACGTCCACGCCGATCATGTCGGCTGGAACACCACCCTGCACGACCGGACCTGGGTGCCGACGTTTCCCAACGCGACCTACCTCATCACCCGAGCCGACTTCGAGTATTGGGACCCGCTGAACCACCATCCCAAGCGTGGATCCATCGGCGGCTTGGGTGCCGCGTTCGCCAACCAGAACATGTTCGAGGACAGCGTTGCGCCCCTGCGCAAGGCAGGTCAGGCTGTGCTGTGGGAAAACAGCTATCGCCTCGACCGTAACCTCTTCCTCGAACCGGCCCCCGGTCACACACCTGGCTCGTCGGTCCTAAGCCTCGACTCCGGCTGCGATCGAGCCCTCTTCGTCGGCGACCTAGTGCACTCCCCGCTGCAGTTCGTCGAGCCTGACTGCGAGACATGCCTAAGCGAGGACGAGCTGGCGGCCGCCCAGACACGCCGGCGTATCCTCGAACGGGCCGCGGACACAAATGCCCTCGTGCTGCCCGCCCACTTGCCCGGGCATGGTGCTGCTGAAATCGAACGGCACGGTGACAAGTTCCGCATCAAGCAATGGGCGCCATTTAACGAGGCGCGGTGACCAGACAGACAATTCGGTCCCACGCAACCGGATCAACCTACTTCGCCGCAGCGACCAGCGGAGTTGCCGGGCTGGAAAGTGTTGTTTACCAGGTCGACGCACCGTCGAGCCCTTCACCGTCACATTGCCGCATCGTCGGCGATTATGCGGTGGGGTGTCCGGTGGTGACCGTGAGAAGCAGACACGGCGCTGACCGCGCGCCGCGCCTCCACCATTCGACAAGGAGCTGCCATGCATCGCCACAGCAATCAGATCGCACCGTTGCACTTGTCGGTGCCAGACGAGCAGCTGGGCGACCTACGCGGCCGGCTGGTGCGGGTGCGATGGCCGGAGGAAGAGATCGACCCAAGTCACGGCCCGAGCCTGTCGCAGATGCGCGAACTAGCGCGGTACTGGCGCGACGAGTATGACTGGCGCGTCGCGGAATCGTTGCTGAACAGTTTCGGACAGTCGGTGACCACCATCGACGGTCTGAAGGTGCATTTCCTACACATGCGTTCAGGCGAGCCGGACGCCCTGCCTCTGCTGCTCAACCACGGGTGGCCCAGCTCGGTGCTGGCGTTCCGCCACGTCGTCGGCCCGTTGACCGACCCAGCCGCGTACGGGGGCGACCCGCGGCAAGCCTTCCACGTGGTGATTCCTTCGTTGCCCGGTTTCGGGTTCTCGGGCAAGCCCACCGAGGCGGGCTGGGGATTTGCCCGCATTGCCCAGGCGTGGGCGACGCTGATGAGCCGCCTGGGCTATCAGCGCTGGGTCGCACAGGGCGGCGATGTGGGGGCCGGCGTTGTTGAACTGATGGCCGCGCAAAGCGTCGATGGGCTGGTGGCGGTTCACATGAACTCAGCGATGTTCGAGCCCACCCGTGAGGAAACCGAAAACGCCACCGCCACCGAGCAGGCGATGTTGGAACGGTCGACAGATTTCCAGCAGAACCGATCCGGATACTTCCTGATGCAAGCCCAAAGCCCGCAGACCATCGGCTACTCCCTGGCCGACTCACCCATCGGCCTGGCCGCATGGATCTATGCAGTGGTCGCCGACAGCGTCGGCACCCGCGGTGACGTTGCAGCGTCGCTGACTGTGGATGAGCTACTGGACGAAGTCATGATGTACTGGCTGCCCAACACCGCGACTTCCGCCGCGCGGTTCTACCGTGAGATGGTCACGGGGCCGCCCGCGCCGGCCACCCCGGACACCCCTATTCGCATGTCCGCGGCGTTCAGTATGTTCGCCCACGAGCCCCATCGTCGGTCCCGGCGCTGGATCGAGCGGCGCTGGAGCAACGTCGTGCACATCGGGGAGTTGTCCGTAGGCGGCCATTTCGCGGCACTGGAACAGCCCGACCTGTTTACACAAGAAATGCGGGCTAGTTTCGCCGGGCTGCGCTAAGCCGAGGCCACTGACCTGGCTCAGCGTCTCGGCGGCCTACCCCGTGAGGGCGGCACTCACCCTCTCCCGATTACCCGGCTCCACCTGCCGCCCCTCCGCGGCTGGATCGTCGCCAGGTGCTGTCGTCACCAGAGCGGGAAGTCTTGGCCGTACTCCTGCTGCGTGCGAGGTCCGAAGTAGCGCCGCTCGGATTCGTCGATCGCGACGTCGTTGATGCTGGCTTCCCGTCGCGCCATCAGGCCGGCGTCGGTGAACTCCCACAACTCGTTGCCGTAGCTGCGCCACCACTGGCCGGCCGCGTCGTGGCATTCGTACTGGAACCGGACGGCGATGAGGTCGTCATGGAAAGTCCAAAGGCCCTTGCGCAGCACATAATCAAGCTCGCGCTGCCATTTCCGGGTCAGAAAAGCCACGATCTCGTCGCGGCCGACGATGTGCTCGTCGCGATTACGCCACTGCGAGTCGACCGTGTAGGCCCGGCTGACTCGTTCAGGGTCGCGGGTGTTCCAGGCGTCCTCCGCGGCCTGGACCTTCCGGACCGCCGTCTCGCGGGTGAACGGCGGCAGCGGCGGGATGGGGTCAGCCATGACCTCCATCCTGCCACCGGCGCTAAGGCCGTTGGCCACGCTGCTTCGGCGCCCGCTGCAGTCCAGCCGGGCTGGCCCAACGAAACGCAGACCCGGGTCTTGGCTGCAGCCACATCATTCGCTGTAGGGATGACGCCGACCGCGCTCATAGGCCCAGCCAGTAACCTGTCGACTTATTTACCGTCCATCGGTTTCATCCTGCAGTGGTGTTGTCGGCGCCGGGCGTATGACCGGAGGAAAAAAAGCCGTTCAAGCGGGTAGCCACCCAGCCGGGGTTGTCGGCGGCGTAGGTGTGAGCGGCGTCGGGGACCAGGGCTGAGCGGACGTCGGAGGCCACCCGATGCACGCCGTTGAGCAACGGCTCCTGCGGCAGGCCGTGCTCGCCGTTGAGGACCAGCACCGGCATCGGCAGCGGCGCACGAAAGCTCGTCCGGTTGGTTCTGCCGTCCTCAAGGAGCGTGCCGTAATGCTGAAAACCGCCGCGCATTCCGCCAGGCGCGGCGTAATGGCCCAGGAAATCAGCGATGTCGGCATCGGTCAAGCCACCCTCCGACATCGGCGTCGTGTAGGCCGAGGACAGGTACGCCGCCTCTTTGCCGGCGGTGAGCATCTCCGCGACGTCAACCTGCATGTGGAACCCGAAATGCCAATAGCCGCCGGCGGCGGGGTTCATCAGTTCCTCCAGCCCAAAGCCGGGCAGCACGGACTCAGAGAGCACGAGGTGCCGGACGTGATCGGGATGTGCGGCGGCGTAGGCATAGGCAACCATGGCGCCGATATCCATACCGATCAGGTCGATGTCGTCGAAGCCGACCTGGGCGACGAGCTGCCGGATGTCCTCTGCGACGTTGGTCTTCGCATAGCCGGTCTCCGGCTTGGCGGAATCACCGGTACCACGCAGGTCCGGGGCGATGACCGTGCGCCCGCCGGCGGCGAAGGCAGGCATCACTCGGCGCCACACCGCCCAGGTGTAGGGCCAGCCGTGTAGTAGCACCAAGGCGGGTCCCCGGCCGCCGACCACGGCGTGCAACCGGGTGCTGTTCACGTCGAAGTAGCGATGGGTGAAACCGGCGAGTCCATCGACACTGGTCCCGTCGCCGGGAGCATCGGGTGACCGGGAAAGGGCTGCCGTTGTGGCGACTTTTGATGAAAGCATCGCTACTCCTACTGAAGGTGACGGGACGGTGTTGGCAGCCTGTTCGGTGAGGGCGGCGCCGCGTCAAGTTGCGCGGCGGGGACCCGCACCCGTGATCATCGGGGGACGCCGTCATTGCGGACGGCCCAGGCGCGTAATTCGTCGAATGCTGCACGGAAGTCCTCACCGGCGGCGGTCAGTCGGTAAAGCACGGCGGTAGCCAGACCCTCGGCGAGTTGACGTTCGACCAGCCCCACCTCGATGAGTTCCCGTAGGCGCGCATTCAGCACGCTGTCGGAGATCCCGGGGATGGCGTTGCCCAGTTCGCTGAACCGCACCGGCCGCTGGAGCAGCGTGGCGATGATGACGCCACTCCACCGCTTACCCAGAACATGGAACACCTCTACGAGTTGGCTATCGCAGGAGACCCCATCCGAGCTGCGGCCGCCGCCACCGCGATCCTCACCGGCAAGTTGGTCCATCGCTACACGCTAGCATAAACGCAGCGCACTATGCAGACCGCAGTACACTAGCGCGTTCGTAGGCACAGGGCGTATCGCGGCGGTCGTCGATGCCACCGGTGTGCACGTCGCATGCTCGGGTGGTCGACGACGGCGACCTGCTCACCTCTGCTGGCGTGACCTCGGTATCGGCACCAGGCGCAGCACCCCAGTGTCCGATTAACGGTCGAACCGAGGCGCGCCAGCACCCGACCCACAACACGGTCTTGCCGTCACCGTCTGTGGGCCCTGTGGTCTGCGTCCACGCGAACCGGCCCACCGCCTAGGGCGCGCACGAAAGCTCGGGCGACGGGCGAACTCCTACACTCACCGGACTGGGCGTTGCCAGGCAGCGGCGGGATCTGGCAACGGCGTCTGCAGCGCACCAACGCTGCAGGTTGCTGGTTTGGGGGATCTCAGATCGCCCGGCACGCCGTCGGGTATCCGGTCATGCATTACGACGACGTCGGTGCCGCCCTCGTGTGCATCGCTGAGGGTGGTTGTCATCGTCATCGTTCCGCCAAGCGCGGGTCGGTGGTTTCGAACTCGAATACCTCGACCACGCGCTGCTCGGGCACCAGCTCGGCGAAGTGGCCGTGGTAGGTGTCGGTGTGAGCTGCCGACTTGCCGGCGCGGGTGGGCGTGTCATAGATCAGCGAGATCCGAAACACGCCCCGCTGCGCGCGTCGAACCGATGTACGCGGCCGGTCATTCCGGCCGGGACGTGCCACTTGACGAGTGTGTGGGCATCCACCAGGGCGACGACGGATCGCGATGCGTTAATGTGCCGCGAGACGCGCGTCGACTACATGGACCCACTCTAGCCGTCAGTGATCCGGTGCCGTTGCGCTCGTTGGTGTTTCAGCGCGCGAAGCGTCAGAAGCCGCGCAGCACCATGGAGGACGCCCGACGCACCTGCCGCACGTGCGACAACCACCCTGCCGTCGAACGAGATGCCGGCTGCTGGCGCTCGGGATCCGCCGCGCCAGAGTGCGGCCGCGTCGGCTGCGAGGAGCCGCGCGGTGCGGCGTATTCGCTTAGCATCCGTCTTAGCGGCGTCTTGCCGGGTGCAGCTCCGCGCCGCGGCCAGTACCACCGGACGACGGCCAGGGACGGCCGCCTCCGCGGTGAAGCCCAAGCCGTGCAGCATGGCCGAGAAGGAACAGCATGAGTCACCAGGACAACCGCCCGGCGTCCGACGATCCGACCGGGGACAACACCTCAGCGTTTCGCGCCGATTTTGCAGAGGAGCTCGACACCGCCGCCTCTCCGGGCGCACCGGCAGGCATTCAGCAACCTGAGGGATTGCCGCCCGGCTCGGCCCTGCTGATCGTGACGCGCGGGCCCAACGCTGGGGCGCGGTTCCTGCTGGATCGGCCGGTCACAGCCGCGGGCCGGTATCAGGGCAGCGATATCTTCCTCGACGACGTCACGGTTAGCCGCCGGCACGCGGAATTTCACCGGGAAGCCGGGGCGTTCCGGGTCATTGACGTGGGTAGCCTCAACGGCACCTACGTTAACCGTGAATCGGTGGATTCCGCGGTGCTGGCCAACGGCGACCACATCCAGCTCGGCAAGTTCCGGCTGGTGTTCCTTACCAGCACCGACGACGAGGTGACATCAAAGCCTCAAGCCAACCCAGACATCGATCAACTCGACCAGCGATAGGTGGCGACCCGCCGGTCTGACAGTCGTCAGCCCCGAGAATGTCCGGGTGGTCGCGGCCAGCCTAGGTCAGCACGCAAGAACGGATCAGCGCATCGCCGTCACACGATCATCACACCCGAGGAAACCGAATCCATCCTCACCACCGATACGCTGAATGACGGGTGAGCGGCAAAAGTTCGGGCAATCCCGCCCCGATGACCAACACGGCTACGTCGTTACCTGCCCTCGTCTCCGGGCACGTCAGCGGCTGGCGCTGCCAACGCCGCTGCACTCGACGATGACACGCGCAATCGCGGAAAAGCTCACCGGCCGCGCGTCGACTAGGCAATGGATTTCGATGACGGCTACCGTACGCCCACATCGACGCATCTGACTCGTTAGCCCTTGACCTTTCGACGCTGACCGGTTCCTGCGTTACTCGTCGGCGGTTCTACACGGTGCGTCCGAAGTTCATCTTCAAATGTTGACATAGCGGCGAGTATCGCCGTGAAGACGCGATGAGCGGCGACTAGATCTTTGTCGCCCAGCCCGCCGAAAGCCTTGTGCATATGAGCTCCGAGCGGACTGAAGAACGCACGGCCTAACGCCAAACCGCTGTGCTCATAACGAATCAGCGACTTGCGCCGATCCACCGGATCAGCCTCGCGCCGTATGTGGCCGGCATCGATCATGCGGTCGACCAGGTAGGTTATCGCTGCGGGCGATACGTCCATGCGCTCGCGGAGTTCGGTCATGGTCAGCGGTTCTCCGGCGGTTTCGGCGACCATAATGTGCAACAACGCGTGGAAGTCGCTCGTGCTCACGTTATACCGACGCGCGAAATAGCGACCAATGCGATCGGAGTGGGCTGTCATCGCGCGCATGTCGGCCGACATCAGCTTCTCTAGCTCTGCCCGGCTCGACGGTGCACTATCGGCGCCACGCTTGGCCACTTACCCGCATTTCTTTTCAGCGCTACTCCGACCAGCCTATAGGCATCTAGCCCGCCCCGCGCAATAACATGTCGCTTCCGCGTTGCGGTAGGCCGACCGCCGCTGCCTGGCCATAGTGGCTCGGGACCCGGACCGGTCGCAACAGGTACGGCCGGATGCACCTCGAGCCACCACATTCGCCACGTTGCTGTGGTCCACGCGTCCTCCAGACAACGCGTCTTACCAATCGACAGTTCGTCATTCGTTACCATTGGTCAGTCTGCCGGCGGGTTAAGCGCCGCCCTTATGGATTGGACCGTCCGCCCAGAAGTCGCGAGCGCGGGCTCGTCGCGTGGTCCAAAGCTGGTTCTTATCCAGGAAGCCACTGACGCCGGCTGCCTGATCAGCGTCAGGTATCTCCCAGGCGCCATTGACAGCGCCTGTTAAGCCCGCGGACAGCGTCTCGAAGGCTTGCGCCGTCTTCAGGTCTGCCTCGACGCCGTTGTTGATGATGAACTTCAGCTGCCGCACCGCCTGCTGGTTCTTAGTCAGGATCACGTCGATGAGTTCATCGACTGAGTCGTCGAGCTGCTCATCTGGAACGACACGGTTCCACAGCGCTAACTCGGCGGCGCGAGACGCTGGATGAAGCGCGCCAAGCAGACTGCGAGTCGACACCGCGACCGCCTTCGTGACGGGTCGACTCGTTACCCCTTCTTCTGACCGACACTGCCCGCTTCTTCAGTGCCCAGAATGCTCGAGGTAACGCGCGGTCATGTCGACCGTCTTATGAAATTCGTTCCAGGTGGTGTCGTCGTCGCTGATGCTTGTCTCGGCAGTCAGTGTTAGCTTCACAGCGCGCTCGGCTTATGCACGGCATCCGCTCCCGTCCTGCTGCTCTTAAACCGCTTATTGCGGCTCGCTTTTCGACGCGCACGGTTGGCCCACTCACCGTAGTGTTTGCAGCGATAGCCAGAGCGCACGAGACGAAACAGCAAAGTGCTTGGCAGACAAAGAAGTTCGTTCTCGTACCGCACGCCGCTACCGAAACCGTGCGGATGCGCGGGGGACGACAGATCCTCACCGCCCGTCGACCCGCTACCCGGCGATCTCGCCGAAGCCCTCGCCAAAATCAACAGCCGCGATTTGTATTTAATTTTGGCCCAAGTCCGGGGCTTACCCCGTGACAACGGGCGCGTCAGGTTGGTGCGGTGGAGACATCGTCGGATTTGGTAAGCGTCGCATACGGTTCGGTCGGCGCGTGGTCTGACCCTATCTGGCTGTTCTGCGATGTCTTTAGGTGTCGTCCATAAACGAACTCGAATACCGGCGTGGCCATTAATGTGGTTGCGATGGCGACCAAGACCAGGATGCTGAAGAGCGTCGGAGTGATGATGCCGGCCTCAAGCCCGATGTTGAGCAGGATGAGTTCGATTAGTCCGCGGGCATTCATCAACGATCCCAGCGCGACAGATTCGCGCAGGGTGACTTTTGTCAGCCGCGCAGCTAACGTGCACGCGATTCCTTTCCCTGCGATCGAGACTATGAGTATCCCTAGGGTCACCACCCACAGCTTTGGGCTGTTCATGAGGGCGATCTGGGTGTTGAGCCCTGAGTAGACGAAGAATAGTGGCAGCAAAAACGTGGTGACGAGTGGCTCAAGCCTGGCGGTGAGGTGTAGGGCGAAGAAACCGGATGGCATAGCGACACCCAGGATGAAGGCGCCGAATATGGCGTAGATACCGATACTGTCTGTGAACCAGGCGCATGTCATCACCAGCATCAGTACTATGCTCAGGACTGGTGCGGTGATCGTGTTTCGCCGTTCGGATAACCTACCGAGGGCACGCATTGCTTTGCGTCCGATTGTTAAAAGCACCAGCGTGTATAAGATTCCACCGACTATTGCGGTAGCGGCCAAGGCGACGTTAGCACGGTGAATGGCTAGCACGATTGCCAGAATGCACCAGGAGAGCGCATCGTCAGTTGCACCACATGCCAACGCCAGCGTGCCCAACGGCGTTCCGGAAAGCTGTCGTTCGTAGATGATTCGGGCCAGCATAGGGAATGCGGTCGTCGCGATCGAGGCGCCCAGGAACATCATGGCCATGACGAGTGTGACGTTTTTACCGAAATAGATTCCGCCTGATAAGAGGGGCACAGCGACGAGCGCTCCCAGGCCGAGCGGCGTGAGTATGCCAGCTGCCGATACTGCAGCTGTGGTGCCGACACGGTGTTTGATGAGGTTGACGTCGAAGTTAAGGCCGACGAGAAACATGTAAAGCACCAGGCCGATCTGCGCCGTCGTGTACAGCACGATGCTTGCTGGTCCTGCGGGAAATAGGTGATGCTGTACGGCGGGCGCGATGCGGCCTAGCAGTGAGGGCCCCAGCAGAACGCCGGCAACCATTTCGCCGACGACTTGTGGTTGTCCGAGGCGCTGTGACACTAGCCCGACGAAACGGCAAGTTCCGAGGATGACGGCCAGTCCGAGGAAGAAATGGACGGCAGTTGCTCCGGGCATGGGTTAGCTCCTAATGCTTAGCGCACGGATGGGTTCACGGGCCGAGAGCATCAGATCGATTTCATCGTTGTAGCGACCGGCGATCCGGGCAGCAGTGTTCATCCGCACGCATCGGCAGCATCCGCGGGGGCGCCCACGTGTTATGAGCGTGGTGGAACGGAACGATCACACCGATCAGCGGGTGCCCCACGGGTCACGTTCATACCGGCGTTAGTGCCCCTTATCCGTGACCCCGATAAGTACGGCGAACCGTTGAGCAACAGCGATCTCCTCGCCCGGCTGGGAACCACCGACTCATCCCTGGCGCATAACGTGCCCACGATGTCCTGCGCGGAATGCCGCTGCGGATTAGGCACCTGTCTCATCGACCCTTCTGGTAGAACCGGGGCAGCCACCGTTCTGCGCTTCTCCGCTTGCCAGCGACCGCGTTTAGTGTAACCTACTTAACTATTAAGTAAACTCGTCTATCCGGCTCGAGGGAGGTGCACGTGTGGACGTGCAAACCCAGCTGTCGCAACTGAGCCCGGAGGCACGCGAGGCGCTGGGACACAAAATCAAGGCCCACCTGCTGGAGGCCGACACTGCGAGCGCGGATCACGATGTCACGATCGTTGGCGGCGGGGTGGCGGCCCTGACTCTCGCATTAGAGATTCGCAGCGCACGGCCGCGAACGCGCATCCTCATCGTCGAGCCAACCCCTCACCCGGTGCCTGAGATCACCCATACGGTTGGCGAGTCGACGGTCGAGATCGCCGCGCAGTACCTGCGGGATCGCCTTGGACTGGCCGACCATTTGCAGGCCTCGCAGCTCCGCAAAATGGGGCTGCGGATGTTTTTCTCACACGGCGGGAACACCGATATCGCCCAACGGATGGAACTGGGCAGCTCCGCATTCACACCTCAGGTGACCTATCAAATCGACCGCGGCAGGTTAGAGAACGAACTGAACCGACGGTGCTTATCGGAGGGTGTCGAAATCACTGCTGGCCGAGTCCGTTCCGTTGAATTCGGTCTCGGGGGTCGCCCACATACTCTTGTCGTTCAGCGCGGCGACACAACCACCCGCACGACGGCTCGCTGGGTGGTCGATGCATCGGGACGCAACCGTATGCTGTCCCGACAGCTGGACCTAAGGCGCGCCACCGAGCACCACTGCAATGCCGTATGGCTGCGTGTCGCGACTGAAATCGAGATCGGCCAGTGGAGCGATGACCCGAGTTGGCAGGCGCGCTTGGTCGAGGGTGACCGGGCATTGTCCACCAATCACTTGATGGGGGAGGGATATTGGGTTTGGTTGATCCGACTCCCGTCAGGATCCACCAGCGTCGGCATCGTTGCCGACCCTGTCGTCCATGCATTCGACCGGTTCAACACTCTGGCTAAAGCCCGGTCGTGGCTTACTGAGCATGAGCCACAGTGCGCGGCGGTACTGGCTAAGCACGAACGCCTGATCAAGGACTTCAGGGTGATGAAACACTATAGTCACAGCGCCACGAAGGTGTACGACGGGCGTGGCCGTTGGTGTCTGACCGGGGACTCCGGAATCTTCCTGGACCCTTTGTATTCATCTGGACTGGACCTCATCGCGATCGGCAATGGCCTCATCACCGACATGATTATCCGCGAACTCGACGGTGAAGATGTCGTCGCACGCTCTGAGATTAGCGATTCTCTTTTTCGCTCCCTTACCGACATGTGGCTTAACGTGTACTGCAACCAATACCCGCTCATGGGCTCGCCTGCGGTCATGTCGGCCAAAGTGATTTGGGACATCGCGTTTTATTGGGGCTTTCTCGGTTTGCTCTACAGCAACGGTCGGTTTGTCACTATCGCCGATGATCCTGAGGTGGTGCCGCACCTGCAGGGTCTCATCGAGCTCAGTAACCGTATGCAACAATTGTTCCGAGAATGGGCCGCAGTCGAGAGCGCGCGTCCCGCGGCGGGATTTGTCGATATGTACTCGCCTCTGGAGTTCATGGTGACGCTGCACACTGCGATGATGGGGAAAGCTGCGGATTTCATCGCACAATTCGACGCGAATGTCCGGCTGCTACATCAGCTCGCTGGACAGCTGATCGAGACCGTGATTAGGGACAAATGTCGCATGTTTGCCGACGACGATGTCATGCGGCAGGTGCAGGCTTGGCAACAAGACTCCGTTTTGCAAAGACTCCGATCCGTCTACCGCCACGAGCAAAACATCAGTCCGATTAGCCAAGAGTGGGTTTTCAGCGCCGCACCGGCACTCGAATTCAGTTGAGTCACCGCGAAATTGATGCTGGCCGAGGTCTGGCCACACGAGGTTGGCGGAAGGCTTGGCGACCGCTTGTGCGCCCTTACGCCGGCTCTGTCGTTGTCGGATGCGCGGGGCCGTCGAGAACGGTCGATGAGACGAATCGCACGGCCCAGGTCGACCCTTGGCCAAACAACGTTCGCACAGCCGAGTTAGGCAAGGGGGGATTCCCGCTGACCACGTCACTCGAACACAAGAGACCCTCCCGGCGGCGACCCCGCGGGGACGCACGACAGATTGTGAGGGCGAAAGGATGAACATGCTTGCCGAACACGGCTCGCTCCAGCCCTTGGCGATCGTCGGCATCGGGTGCCACTTTCCCGGCGGTGCGCATACCCCGCAGAGCTACTGGGACCTGCTATGTAGGGAAACCGACGCCACACGCATAGTCCCTGAAACACGGTGGAACGCCGCACGATACTACGACCCGAATCCGGCAAAGGTCGGCAAGATGGTTACTTGTCGAGGCGGGTTCCTTGATGAAATCGATCAATTCGACCCTCAATTCTTCGGAATCTCCCCGCGAGAGGCGAACGTGGTCGATCCGCAACAGCGCCTTCTGCTGCGGACCACGTGGGAAGCTTTGGAAGACGGCGGAATATCCGCGGACAGTCTAGCCGGCACTGGGGTCGGTGTCTTCATCGGCGGCTTTACCCTTGACTACCAACTCTTGCAAAACCATGGCCGCACTAGTCGTTACCAATTGAAGACCCATTCCGCCACCGGAATGATGATGACCATGCTGGCGAACCGGATCTCCTTCACATTCGACTTCCGCGGACCGAGCATGACGGTCGACACGGCGTGCTCGAGCTCGCTTGTTGCGGTACACCTTGCTTCCCAAAGCATCTGGAACGGCGAGTGCGATCTCGCTTTTGCTGGCGGGGTCAACATGATGATCGGCCCCAACACCGCGATCGCGGAATCAAAAAGTGGGTTCCTCAGTCCAGACGGGCGATGCAAGGCATTCGACAAGTCCGCTGACGGTTACGCACGCGGAGAAGGTGCCGCAGTCGTCGTCATCAAACCCCTCGAGCACGCGCGACGCGATGGCGACGAAATCTATGCACAAATCCTTGGCACAGCCGTGTCACAAGACGGTCACACCGACAGCATCACGGTGCCCGACGCTGAAGCGCAAGCAGCAGCGATTACCACAGCCCTGCGACGGGCGGGCGTTCACCCAAACGAAGTCGGATATGTGGAGGCGCACGGCACCGGAACACCTGTCGGCGACCCAATCGAGGTGCAGGCCCTGGCCAATGCGTTGGCGTCACAGCGGCCAGCAACAAACCCGCTGCTCATCGGATCGGTCAAAACCAACATCGGCCACCTCGAGGCCGGCGCAGGGGTAGCCGGACTGATCAAAACAGCGTTAGCGCTCAAACACGGCTACATCCCAGCGAACCTGCATCTAACCAACCCCAGCGACCAGATTCCGCTGGAGGACTTCAATATTGACGTTCCACGAACTGGTCGCCCGTTTCCCGACAGCAAGCGACGCATAGCAGGGGTCAACTCTTTCGGCTTCGGCGGCACCAATGCCCACGTCGTGCTTGCTGAGCCCCCCGCCCCGGTGTGCGTCCCTGCCCCGGACCGCATTCAGCCGCTACCGCTGGCCGTTTTGCCGATCTCCGCGCGCGCAGAGGAAGCATTGGCAGCGACGGCCCGCCAGTTGGCCGAGCACCTAAGCGCTCAACCTGATCTCACGCTGCTCGATCTTGGCTACACGCTGAGCCAGCGCCGCTCTCACCTGAACTATCGCCGTACCCTCGTGGTCGGCAGCATTAGCGATGCGCGAGAACAACTTCACGCCCTCGCCGAGGGTGGGCAGATCTCTGCGGGCCGCACAAACCCGACCGCGCCCAAGCTGGCGTTCGTCTGCACCGGCATGGGCCCGCAGTGGTGGAAAATGTGCCGGGGACTGCTTGACTCCTATCCCGCCTTCACCGACAGCATCCTGCGGAGCGACCGGGAGCTGTCCCGTTACACGACCTGGTCGTTAATCGATGAACTTCGAAGCGATGAGACTTGCTCTCGGATGGCTGAAACACAGGTAGCGCAACCCGCCAACTTCGCCATTCAGATAGCGCTCGCTGACCAGCTCAAACAGTTCGGTATCAGCCCTGACGCAGTGATCGGCCACAGCGCCGGCGAAGTGGCTGCCCACTATCTCAGCGGCGTCCTCACTTTCGAGCAAGCCATTCAAGTAATTTTTCACCGAAGTCGCCTGCAACAACGCACGAGCGGACGAGGCCGCATGCTCGCTATTGGCCTTGGTGCCGAGTCGCTCATGCAGATGGTCGACGACGGAATACTCGCTGAGATCGGGCGGCGGGTATTCATCGCGGCGATCAATAGCCCCTCAGCAGTGACCTTGGCCGGCGATAGCGACGTCCTTGACGACATCGCCCGCCAACTAGAAGACCAAAAGATCTTCAATCGGTTTCTGCCCGGAACGGTGCCGTATCACAGCCACTACATGGACGTGGTGAAAGACGAGCTGTGCAGCGCCTTGGAGAATTTATCTTCGGATGCGGCGAGCATCCCGCTGTACTCCACAGTGACTGGCGAAAGGTTGGACGGATACACTGCCGGCGCCGCCTACTGGTGGCAAAACACCCGCGCTACAGTTCTTTTCGAGCCCGCAGTGCGTCGTATGCTCGATGACGGCTATACCCACTTCGTCGAGCTGGGCCCGCATCCTGTTCTGGCGGCATCGATTGTTGAGATCGCCGGAACCCAAAAGACCAACGCTGTCGTCTTGGCGAGCCAGCGGCGCAATGAGGACGACGGTCGTACGCTGATGAATTGCGTTGGTGCACTGCACTGCCACGGCCACCCGATCGCGTGGGACGCGCTATTCCCCAGACAGGGGGCACGACCCATAAAGCTTCCGTTGTACCCGTGGCAAGCCAAGCGTTTCTGGAACGAAACCCAGGAAGCGGCCGAGGACTTGCATTACAAGCCGGTGCATCCGCTGCTAGGGCAATCGGTGAGCGCCGTGCATCCGACCTGGGAAGTTGAGTTAAGCACTGCCATCGCTCCCTTCCTGGCGGATCATCAGGTGCAGGGAAGTGCTCTCGTACCAGGGGCCGTGTTCATCGAAATGGCCCTGGCGGCTGGGGAAGCAGCCTACGGGTCAACAGATCACAGGGTTGACAACCTGACCCTGCACCGCGCCTTAATCCTCGATGACACCTGCGATCCCATACTCAGGACTACGCTCAACCCGGACACCGGCACGTTGGAATTTGCGGCGTTCACGGCGACGGCTGGTGGCGACCTGAAGTGGACGATAACTGCGACCGCGGAGCTCAACACACTTTCAAGGTCGCCTGCGCGCGGCGACGCCCCGAAAGACGCGGAGCCCGTCACTATGCTCAGCGGCGACGAGTTTTACGCCCGTACTCGGGCCATCGGATTCGATTATGGAGAAGCGTTCCAGCCCGTCAGCAAGGTCACTTCCGGGAATGGCTGGGCGGTGGCCGAATTGATCATCCCTGCTCAGATCGCCGACGGACTCGACAGTTACCGATTCCATCCGGCGCTTATCGACGGTGCCTTCCAAACGTTGTTCGGGGCATCGTTTTTCGGCCGCGACATAAACGAAGGCCCATATTTTCCTACCCGAGTACGGCACAGCGCCATTTATCGTTCGCCGGAGAAGATCATGACCGCCCACGTGCGGGTGATATCGGCCACAAAAGACGAGATCCAGAGCGACATCACCATTACTGGCGACGACGGAGAGCCGCTCGCTGTCTTCAACGGCTTTACGGTGCAATCGATAGGCGCCTCATCGCGCATGTCGCCCGAACGAGTGGACAAGGGACTATATGAGATTCAATGGGTAGCAACCACCGGCGTACAGCAAGATCTTGAGAATGCGACTCCAACAGCCACCTCGTCCTGGCTCATCTTCGTCGACGCCGCCGGCATTGGGTCGACACTCGCGGCGCACCTGCGCCGCAGCGGCCAACGCGTTCAAACAGTCATGCGCCACACCAGCGACGCGCTGACCAGATTCGACGGGGGGTACGCGCTGAATCCGAGGCAGCCGCAGCAACTACACCAGCTGCTCGAAACACAACTCGAAAAAGAAGGCAACCTCGCTGGCATCATCAACTGCTGGCCCATGGACATCTGCGCCCA
>NZ_CAXUCH010000001.1:40593-56617 GCF_964249325.1 uncultured Mycobacterium sp.
ACTGACTGGCTACAGTCGACCAGGCAGTGACCTACATCTGCGCCCAACCCGATGACCAACCACTCTGCTCAGGGCCAGCCCAAGATGAGCAGCACGCGGGTGCAGACGCCGCCGAAACGAATCACCAGACAGAGTGCCTCACGGTCCTTCATCTCGTCAAAGCCGTCGCAGCCCACGACACCGTCCCGTCCCGTCTTTACTTGATCACCGCCAATGCGCAACCGGCGCCCGGAACCCAAGCACTTGGCGTCGAACAGGCAGCCATTTGGGGACTCGGTCGAGTGATTGGCCACCAGGAATTCGTCAACCAATGGGGCGGACTGATCGACATCGACCAAGCCGACGACCGCGCTGAGACCGCTGCACGTATCTGCGAGCACATTCTCACTAATCACCCCGAGGATCAGATCGCCATCCGCGGCCGCACAACGTTCGTCCCACGTCTTCGCCGGTGCGCCAGCCTAACGCCAGCCTTCCCAACGAAACTCACGCCTGACGCGACCTACGTTGTCACCGGTGGAGCCGGAGCCCTGGGCCGCATCGTGGCCACATTTCTCGCAGAACGCGGGGCACGGCACATCGCATTGCTGAGCCGGAGCGAGATCCCACCACGACACCGCTGGTCGTCGCTGGCTGCAGACCACCCGCACCATGTGATGATCGAGGCGATCCAAAAGATCGAACATCTCGGTGCTCGAGTAACCACCGCCAGCGTCGATATCACCGACGCCGAGCAGGTGAAAATCTGGCTGGATGAACACCTTCGAAAAGGGGGCCGACCGGTACGCGGGATCATCCACGCCGCAGGGGCTGTCGACGACAAACTTCTGGTGAATATGACCGAATCCGACTTCACCAAAGTAATGGCTCCTAAAACCATCGGTACTCGTGTGCTGCACCATACTTTCAAAGAGCACGACCTAGAGTTTTTTGTCATGTTCGGGTCTGCCGGGTCGGTCATCGCGTCGCCCGGTCAAGGCAACTATGCCGCCGCTAACGCATTCCTCGACGCCTTCGCGCACCACAGACAGGCCGAGGGGCTGCCAGCTCTCACTATCGGATGGGGCCCCTGGTCGGTGGGAATGGTCGAAGAACTCAAGCTGGAGAAAATGTACGCGCAGCGAGGAATCGAGCTCATCACGCCCGCAGCGGGCACCCGAATCCTCGATCGGCTCATCAACCAAAAAACTCCCAATGTTATGGCTATCAGCGCCGACTGGATGCAGGCGCGTCGGGTCGGGCTCGGCGGACAACTGCCACCGATGTTCTGCGAACTGGGAACAGCCGAGACTTCGCCCGATCACGACCAATCGGGATTATCGATCCTCGATTTCCTCTCCGGGTGCCCGGAAGCCGACAGGCTCGACGTGGTCGCAACCCATGTTCGCCAAATCGTTGCCGCGGTCTTCGAGCTCGCTGTTAGCGACATCGGATCCGACGACGCCCTCGACGACATCGGCTTGGACTCGATGATGGCGATGGATTTCAGGCTCAGGATCAACTCGGTTTTCGGGGTTGATCTACCGCTGCTAGAACTACTCAGAGGCGTCAGCGTCAATTCGCTGGCCGTTCGCATACTCGCTGAGCTTCAATTAGCTGCCGACAATCCGCCCGCGGTCACCGAACAGCGATCAGAGCCCATCCCAGCTGACGACGATGTCGACCGACTGCTCGAACAGTTGTCGGAGGCCGATCTACGGAAAGTACTGGCCGAACTTGAGGGACAATCTCCTGAGCAGGAAACAGGAGAGGCGCACTTGTGAATTCCGCGCCGCACGCCCACGACCGTCACGGCTCGCTACCGATTGACTGCCAGCGCAGAACGGTTGGGCGATGGCAGTGACGCGCACAGATCGATCATCTGCGGTGCACGTCCGAGGTTTGTCAAAGACCTACGGGCAGTTACACGCGGTGCGAGATTTGGATCTCGACGTCGGCTATGGCGAGATTTTTGCGATCCTAGGGCCCAACGGGGCGGGTAAGTCGACGACCATAGAAATCCTCGAGGGTCACCGAAAACGCGACTCTGGATACGTGCGTGTGCTGGGCGAAGATCCCGAAACCGCTGGCAGGAGCTGGCGCGCCAAGATCGGCATCGTGCTGCAAGAAGTCAGCGACGCCGGGATGCTGACAGTGTCGGAAACCGTGAAGATGTTCGCGAAGTGCTATGGGACGGCGCGAGTTCCGCCGGACGTCCTTGATCTCGTCGGTCTTGGCTCGGTTTGCAGTTCGAAAGTAAGGACGCTATCAGGGGGACAGCGCCGGCGGCTCGACGTCGCTCTCGGCGTCATTAACATGCCTAGATTGCTCTTTCTCGATGAACCGACAACCGGGTTCGATCCAGAAGCCAGACTTCAGTTCTGGGACCTCATCAGGCTGTTGGCCGGCGATGGCACCACGATCCTGCTGACCACCCACTACCTCGATGAAGCCGCGACGCTGGCCAACCGTGTCGCAGTCATCGCCGGCGGCAAAGTGGTGGCAGTCAACTCGCCGACTAAATTGATCGGATACGTCAGCTCGGCTGCGACGGTCCGGTGGAGCGAGGGAGATACGGTCCACGTGGAAAAGACAGACCGCCCGACTGATCTGATCAGGCAGCGGTCCAGGCATGGGGGAGAACTGGCTGAGCTGACCGTAACTCGGCCAACGCTCGAAGACGCTTATCTGCATTTGATCGGCCTGGCATGATGGGCGTCCACCAGCTGCAGAGTGCTTCACCCCCGCGACACCGTGCCACTGAGTCGCAGTCACCGCTCCCATCTCCGCTGCGTATCGGCTTGTCGCGAGTCGTCCCTGAGTTGAAGATGTTTTACCGGCGACCGGAGCAGTTGGCTCTGACGTTTTCCATGCCGGCTGTTATTTGCATCTTGTTGGGTTCGATCTTCTCAACGAAACTGCCTCATAGCGATATCAGCACCGGCTCGGTGATCGCGGCCAGCATCCTGGCTTATGGGATTCTCTCGACATCATTTATCAACCTTGGCATCAGCATTGCCGCCGACCGCGACACGGGCGCCTTGAAGCGGCTGCGTGGAACGCCAACGACCGCATCGTCGTATTTCATCGGAAAAATTATGCTGGTTGCCATCGCGAGTCTTGCCGAGGCCATCGTTATTCTGTCGGTCGGGGTGGTTTTCTTCGAACTTCACCTACCCACAACGGTTTTCGGATGGCTTACGCTGACGTGGGTATTCCTTTTGGGAATCGTGAGTTGTTCGCTGATAGGGATATTCATCAGCAATCTAGCAAGTAACGCGGTGTCGGCAGCCGTCGTCACCAACGGCCCAGCGGTGGGCTTACAATTTGTGTCGGGCACGTACGTGCCGCTTATGGTGTTACCGCCGTGGATGTTGACGGTTGGCTCTATCTTTCCGGTCAAGTGGATGGCCCAAGGCTTTCGCTCGGTGTTGTTGCCATCGAAAATGGTCGCGTTCGAGCCAGCCGGCAGCTGGGAACACTGGCACATTTTCCTTGTGCTGACAGCTTGGAGTATCGGCGGTTTAGCTGCCTGCCTCGCAGTGTTCCGGTGGTCGGACAACCATTGACCATGACCCGGCAAAACGGGGCTATGGAAGCACTCCATGGAGCCAGCATGGTGGACCCGACCGCGCATCTCGGCGCCGAACTAGGCGTCCCGACCTTCTAATCTCCTGACCGTCACTGGGGAGACCTATATGACCTCTTACACGTGTCAACTTGAAGTGCCCCGGTGTGAGGGTACGAATTGGCTTCACCACCTGGGTTCAGTGAGGCTGCTTGTGTTCGGTGATTGTCATCGGGCAATGCGGCAGGAATACCGTGGTCGACTAACCCGTTGCGCCGAAGTGTCTTTCAATCGAAAGGTTCTGCTGATGGCACTTGAGCAGTTCACTCCGGACGTCGTTCCCGTCGTTAGAAGCGACGAGCGAGAGGTCCTGCGCACCGCATCGGGTGCCTCGACTGGATTAGTCGTGGATTCCGATGCGACCGGCGGGGGTTGAGCGTCCTGGATATCTCCCTTTCCACAGGCGCTGACGGCGCTGCCCCCCATTACCACACCCGTTCGTCGGAACTGTTCTTCATCGTCTCCGGTCAGATCGAAATCCTCACCGGGGATTGCGTGGACATATTGACGGCGGGCGACACCGCCGTGGTCCCGCCTCTGGTTCATCACGCATTCGCAGCCAGCCCTGACAGCGAAGCGCACCTGTACACGGTGCTCACACCTGGGGTGCAGCGCTTCGGGTACTTTCGTCTACTCGATGACATCTTCAACGGGAGAATCGATCGCTCCGAGCTCGAGTCGGCGCAGGCCCAGTACGACAATTGGTTCGTCGACAGCCCTGCGTGGGGTGAGGCTCGGGGGTTGACGCCGCGCGGTTAGCACTCGGTTCGGCATTCTGCCAAAGACATTGTGCGACAGTCACGGTAGCGCTATGCGATGTTATTTCGCCCAGACGCGCCGGATTTGGCTGCCGCAACGTTGGGCAGCCCGGCGTCCACGGCTGCTTTCGAGCTCCTCGTGCAGGCGGTCTCCGCCTGCCTCGACCCGGCGGCCGATACCGGCAGCGAGGCGTTCACCGTGGCGGTCACACTCTGGTGCGCGCGGGACGGTTACGCCAACTTAAGCGCCCAACGCGTCCGCCCTGGCCCGACCGCGCCGAGGTCCTGCGCCGCATCGTCTCGTCCGCCTTGCGCGTTCGGCACCGCCACGCGGCCGGCGCCGCGACAACGCCGCCCGAGCCGGATGAGCCGTACACCAGGGCGCACCGACTGCAGCCGACCCCAGCCCAAAAGACTTGAGTCAAGTCTTTTCTGCCTCGATGAGGTCGTGCGGCACAACCGAGACCACCCGGCCGGTGGGCCGCAGGCCGGCGGCGGTGAGCAGGGCCGACAGTTCGGCCACCGAGCGCAGCCGGCCGCCGTCCCTCTGGGTCAGCGTGTGCAGGTCGAGAAGCGGTGTAAACGGATTCGGACGATTGGGCGGCTGGATGATCTCGACCACAACTAGCCTGCTGCCGCTGGGCATGCTGGCCGCCACCGCGGTCAGGATCTTGCCGCAGCGTTCGTCGTCCCAGTCGTGCAGCACGTCTTTGAGCAGGTACACGTCGGCGATGGCGTCGATGGTGCCGAAGATGTCGCCCTCGACACGATCGATGCGGTCGGCAAGACCGCGGTCGGCGAGGAATGGTTCAGCCTCGGCGATCACGCCCGCAACGTCGACCAATACCCCACGCAAGTTCGCGCGCGACTCCACGATCGCCGACAGCAGCCTGCCGGTTCCGCCGGCCACGTCGCACACCACGGCACCGTCCGGCCACGGGTACGCCCGCGCGATGGCGCGGGCGCTGATCTCGGTGGCCTGGCGCATCGTCGACGCGAACAGGCGTTCCTCGTCGGGGTGCGCGGCGAACCACTCCCAAACCGACATGCCGTGCACGGTCGCGAACGCGCTGTGGCCGCTGCGCACGCTGGCGGTCAGGCCACACCAGGCCTCGACCGTCGACCGCAGCCCCTTGTAGCGCGCCCAGGCCCGCAGCGAAGCGGGATGGTCGCTGCGCAACACCGCCCCGGTGCGGGTCAGCTTTACCGCTCCGGTTCGTTGGTTCATATTGCAGAGCCCGCAACTGACCGCCCCGCGCAGCAGGCGATGGGTGGTGTCTGGATCGGAGCCGATGCGGGCGGCGATCTGCGGCGCGGTCATCGCCCCACCGGCGAGCAGGTCGGCGATCCCGAGTTCGGCGATGGCCGCGGCAACCTGAACGCCGGCGACGCCCTCACCAAGATCCAGCATCGCGATTTCGGGCGGCACCAGCAGGTCGGCGAGCCGCTTGAGCCTGCGCCGCAGGGCGAGAGTGGCCAGCACAACGGGGCGGGGCGTTGACGGCATCTATGCAACATACCCGCACCGCGCATCTCGGCCACGCCCCGGTCCTTCGGCAATTGGGCCGTAACGATCGCACCGGTCGGCCTCGCGCAATTACTCTTCTGCAACGACTTCCGGCGACCAATACGCCGACAAGCGGTATTGCGCCGGCCACCCGTGCGGCCCCTCCACTGCATCGGCTATCCCCCCGACTTGGGTCAGCTCGTCATGGGCACCGCTGCGCTAAAGCGAATCCCATCAGTGTGTCCCGAGCGGGTGACGCCGTGGCCGTAGTTGGGTCGGAGTGCTATAGAGACTGCGGAATTGTTGATGGTGCACATTAAAACCTGCCCAGTGCCCGCATTCCGCACTGCAGTGCGCCGCTTGCCCGTTAGATGCTGCCGGCGCTCGGTGCGGGCCCCAGCCGGCAAAGATCATTCCGAGTTGCTTGCCTGTGAGATTGTCTGAGACGAGGAATACGAAGGATCCGTTGCTTTCGATGTGCTTGCGCCTGAGGCCATTCGGCAGGTCTGACGCTGACCGACGTCCCATCGCAGGCTACCTCTTGCCAGTTCTCGTCGTGGATCACGTTCCCGTACTGGGGGAAAAGCGTTCGGCGGCTGCGCACCGACCGTCTAGACGCCGTGCAGTTATCGTCGGCACCAGCAACGTTGTTGTGCGACAAGAAGTATTGGATGTGTTGCAGGCAGCCAAGCAATCCGGCAAGACACGGCTCGTCGGCTACTCAGCTGACGGTTCAGCGGCACGGACGGCTGTCGACACCGACGCCGTTGAACTCCTTCAAAACTCAATCAACATTGCCGACCAAGAAGCGATCGACCTGACCGTACCCCTGTGCGTCGAACGCGACATTAGCGTTATCGCCAAGTGACCCGTCGCAAACGCCGCTTGGCGTATCGGCCGAGGCGAAGACAACAGCCACCTCGACAGCTACTGGGACCGTCGCGGCTATGCCGACGACTACGCCCGCCGGCTGGCTTTGCTCGACTACCTCTTCCTGCAAGGTGCGCTCAGCGAAGCGATCGCAGCAGCTTTGACTTTCACCCTCAAGGTGCCCGGTGTCACTACCGCCATCGTTGGTACCACGAAACCTGGACAATTGAACGAAAACGCGCACCTGGCACGAGGGCCAAGCCCGATCGGATACCATCGCTGCCGGTGAAACGCCGCGGGCGCAAGCACGCGAAACGCCTCGATGAACAACTCACCCTGCGGGAATGCTGTGCGGCCTATGGTGCACTCAGCGCTTAGTTCGGCTTTGTGAGCAGCTCTTGTTGTGTAAGCGGTCGGGTCGCGGCAGTGTTCTGTGCTGCACATGTACCTGACGGATGTCGCGCTTGGCGGTGAAGTGGTGCGACTGTCTGGTTCGTCGGTTCGGCTCCTGTCCGAAGCGTGTGGCGAGCGCGGACGAGCGCCGGGACCCGAGCCTACCGGCTAGTAAGACTAATTGGGCGACAGGCGGACTGGGTCGTTGGGTACTTCGACGACTAGTGGGCCGCGTCCTTCGGTGAGTGAGATGGCGGCGTCGATGAGGTATTGACTGACAATCTCAATTGCGTCTGTGGGGGAGAGGTGTTCACAGACAAATGCGGGGTTGTTGAGGTCGGCACGCCGCATCACCTCTAGGCAGCCCGGCGCGAAATCGGTTCGTTCGACGGCGTTGTCGTCGCAGCGGCCGTTGATCGTGGGGATGTGTTGCTTATATCGAATGCAGACTGCTTCCTGATTCACGCCGTAGCCTGCTAGCGGCGCGCTATCGCGATTGACTGTCAGGGGCCAAAATGGCGGAGCCAGCTCGAAATGGCGCAGTATCTCCTGTTTTGGACCCTCGAATGCGTGATGAGTGATCAAGCGGGTGCGGCACTGAGTGGCGATGCTGTAGTAAGGGACGCGGTTGCGGCGCATCAGATAGACAAAAACCTCAGCGGCTATTCGCTCGGCCGGTGACCGGGACGGATCGTCTTGAGCCGGGTATGGCCGACTTTGATTTCCGTGCTGATCAGCATGGCTCATCAGCAAATCGCATCGATGAGATGGCTGCGGTTTAGGGGCTTAGATTGCACACGGATCCCAATTGCTTCGACCGACGGGCATCCCAAACCTGTTGTCGGCTAGCAGAGAATCGAGGTTGACAACGACGCTGTCGTTGGTGAGCACGGTGAACGTGGGTGGCCCGGGTGCGAGCCGATACGGGAGTGCACGGTGGTCGACTACTGCACCGGCCATAGCGTCATTGACCACGGTGTGTCCGGAGTCGGCGATTTCATCGATGACCGCATGAAGGGTCGTCATGCGTAAGGCGTCAAGGGTTAGCGGGGACTCGCGGGTCGTGCTCAGCAAGTTGATCATCGGACCCACTGCGGGACTTCCTATGGGTAGAACATGATCCCGATTCTAGGGCCGGACCCGCGAACCCGGATGATTTCGATTAAACGCATCAGGTTAGAAAGCCCCGCAAGTCCCATAGGTCACCCTGTAGGCGCATTCGGCTACGTCCATTTGTCGAGGAGCACGCCACCAGGGCGGCTTCGCCCGTGACCCGCGCCCATTTGTTGCAGCCGCACTATGCGCTTCTGGTGCGACGTACGTGCCGGTCGGCAGCTCCGGGGTTCTCGTTATCCACCACCGTTGCGCGTCCGACTTGCGGGTAAGCGCCTTGCCGATTCGCGCCGCTCGTCGTCGAATGGCTTTTCTGCCAACGTAATCCGATGCGGTAGCGGGTGCTGTGGGAACGATGTCGAAGCGGGCGTAGCGCCGAGCGAAGCTGGCCGTCGTCAAGGCCATGACCGCCAGCGGCTCAGCCGTCGGTCTCAAGAGGCTCTAGCCGGTACCGATGCCGAGCATGCTGAGCACCACGAGGACCAGGGTGGTCACCGCCAGCAACCCGTGGGCGGCCACGATGGTGACAGGAAAAGAGCGCTCAGGCGCGTGCTCACCAGGAGCCGCGGCGGTTACGGCCGGCTGCTGGCGGCCGGGGGTGACTCCTGCGCGCCGGCTTCGGTAGCTGGGCACCCATAGCGCGAACATGGTCAACCCTGCCACCGCCGCCAATGCCAGCAAAATTAACGCCGCCCAGCCCACGGGGTGCTTGTGCATCATCAGGTAGATGATCCAGAGCACCAGTCCGGCCGCCGCGAGGAGAAAATGCCCGAAGATTAGTGCGGGTGGGAACCTGGTGGCGCTGGCGCGGCGATGGCCGCCGCCGCTGACCCATTGGGCCAGTAGGTAAGATCCCCCGCCGGCGGTCAGGATCCATACAACCAGTGCCGCGATACCCATGATCATGTCCTTTCTGTGATGGTGGTGAAGTCAGCGGCGGAAAGCTTCGGTTTGGTCGGCCTCACGCGCGACTCGGACCCCGTAGCGGTAGGACAGCATGCCGCCCAAGAATCCCGACACCATCAGCACGGCCAGGCTGCACGCCGATAGCACCAGCGGTCCTAGCCCGACCGCGGCGGGTTGGCCGTAGCTGCTGTGGCGCCAGATGAAATTGACGATATAGGCGCTGACAATGGCGACGTTAAGCGTCATATGCAGCAGCGCTACCCGAAACGCCCGGGTGCCGGTGGGCATGGCCAGCAGATCTAAAAACCCGATCATCGCCGCTAGCAGCGCGCCGATGATACCGATCGCGATCAGCCATTCCGAGCCCTGCGCCAGGAAGCCGGGCGCAGCCACAATGTGTGAGGCGATGTCGAACACCGAGCCGCTCACCCAGGCTCCGATCGGCACCGTTACCAGGATGGGATGAAAGGGATGCCCATAGGGCCCGGCCAACACCGCGCTGATCGGTTCTTTGCCCTGCTCGACTTCGGTGGTCACTAGCGCCCTCCGCGTCGTCGGTCTTCTCGCTAACCGATGTGGGTCCGAGTGCAACACGCGCTTTTGTGCGGGGGATACCTACCCGCTCGGTGTCTGGCTAAACCTGAATAGCCCGCCGTGCCGCCCCTCACCGCGCATCGTGCGCTTCCCCGGCTAAGACTCAACGTCGACGGTTCCTTGCAGGATCTCGACCGACCCGGTCGGCCGATTGCTGTTCACCACTCTTAGCATGGTTGCCCAGTTGGAGGGCCGAAACGTCCGTGCCCGGACTCCGGAGGGTATGGCCGCCGCCGGGGCCAAGGGTCGGCTGCGGGGCAACCAGCCAAGCTCAGTCCACGGCAGGCGGGGGAGATATTGTCAAGACTTGTGGATGAGCGAGTTTCAGGCGGCCTCGTCGGTGGTTGGCGGGTCGATCGGTCGTTCTGCGAATTTCCCGGGTAGCAGTTCGCCGAACTGCTGGTGGATGTCGAACAGGCCGCCGTGCAGCAGCAGTAACGGGGTGCCGCTCGAGTCGTGTAGCCCGTAGTGCATGCGCATGTCGTCTGGCTGTGCATGTCCGATCAGTCGTGTTTGGCCTCGTAGCGCAGCAGGACCGTGCCGCCCGGGAAGGTGCGGTTCTCCAACAGTCGCAGCGAGATCCATGACGGCAGTGTCGGGAAGAACGGGGTGCCGCCGCCCACGGCGGTGGGCGTGAGCACGATCCGGTACTCGTCCACCAGTCCGGCCTGCACGATCGGTGCGGCCAGCGTCGCGCCGGCCACCTCCAGTCTGCCGTCGGTTTCGGCTTTCAGCTTCGTTACCACCTCGACCGGGTCGCCGCGTTCCAGGCGGGAGTTCCAGTCGACGGCCTCTAGGGTGCGCGAGAACACGACCTTGGGCATGTCGCGCCAGATGTGGGCGAAGTCGACGATCAATGGGGTGGCGTCCGGGGCCTTGTCGGCGGTCGGCCAGTACGCGGACATCAGTTCGTAGAGCCGCCGCCCGTAGAATGCTAGGGCGGTCTCCCGCTCGAAGTCGTTCCAGTACTGGTGCAGTTCTTCGCTCGGTTCGCTCCAGTCGATATTGCCTTGTGCGTCGGCGATGTACCCGTCCACCGACACGTTGAAGCCATAGATGAGTTTGCCCATGCAGATCAGACTGCACCGGAGGGCAAAACTCATCGCGACGCCACACCAGACATTGTCAAATCCTCGTGGATGGGCGAGCGTCAGGCGGCCTCCTTCGTAGGTGACGAATCGACCGGTCGTTCGATGAGTTTGCCCTTCTCGAACACGGCTCCGGCCCGAACCAGGGCATCAGGTGTTGCGCGTTCACTGCGCGCCAGCGTGCCTCAGCGGCCTCGATCAGCTTGAACGCCATCGCGAGCCCGGTGCCGGCGAGCCCGGCCCCTTGGTGACCTTGTTCCTCAAACGCACTGTCCGAAAGTAGATTCGATGGGGTTCGTCGTGCGCAGATGGATCCAATGCTCCGCCGGGTAGTGGTAGAACGCCGTCAGCATGTCGGCGTCGTCGACGATCTTCGCCACTGCCTTCGGGAACTTCGCGCCATAGTCTCGTTCGAACGCGATGATCGCCGCCCGCGCCTCGTCGGCGTCCTCGGCGTTGTAGATTTCCTTCATCGCCGCCAGCGCGCCCGGATGCGCCGACTTCGGAAGCAGCAAGGGCATTCTCCTGCTCCAACCGAATTTCCAGGTGAATCCCGTCGGCCCACAGGTAGACGTAGTCCACACCCGAGAGATCGCGGGCGGCGAAGGCGCGGGCCTCGTCCTGCCACTGCGTCGTCAGCCGGGTGATCGATGACGCCGACAAGCCCGCGCCTGTGCCGAGGAACTGCATGAGCGCCGGAGCCAAGTCGCCCGAGGACAGGCCGTGCAGGTACAGCAGCGGCAGAACCGCGGTGATCTGCGGGGAACATCGCGCGCATGCGGGCAGGATCGCCGAGGAGAACCGCTGCCGCTTCCTGGTTTCCGGGTCCGTCCGCTTGTCGTTGACCCGGGGAGCTTTCACCTCCACCGCACCCGCGCTGGTCACCACCGTGCGCGGCTGGTGGTAGTCATTGCGGACCACCAGTCGACGAAGGGCAACACGATCGGCGAGCTCGAGGAGCTATTCCAGGTCAGTGGTTCGACGATCTATCTGGCCGGCGCGCGGGGCGAATGACTTGGACGTCGCACAGAGCGCAGCGCGGCGGCGATCTCATAGGGCGCGTAACGCGCAGCGTCTTTCGCGGCTTGGTGACAAGCAGCACGGTCGGCGCGACCAGCACCGCGTTCCACAACGAAGGCTTCGAGAACGAGCCAGACTGCCGCTGTGAACACAGCAGCATGCGGCGCCAGACGACTCAGTCGTACCGCGACGCGGTTTACCATACCGACCAGCGACAGGCCGGGCGGTTTTCTCCGGGTCGCTGAACGGCTACTCAAGCTGGAAACGGCAGCGCCTCGGCCACTTCCACTGCTCGCTGGCCGGGATGGCCACCAGGGCGCTGAGCACGCAGGCCAGATCGCGCCAGTCGGGCCGCAACGGTCGATCGAATCCATAGCGAAGCTCGCGGTGTTCTGACATACACACCTCACGACCATCCCCTGGTCGAAATTCAATAAGTGGAGGCCGCAAACTCTGCTGGAGGTACGTCGAGATAGCCGTGCAGGCGGCTGGTGTTGTGGCAGTCCCAGCCAGCGTCGCGAGGGCGTTATCGAAGCTTTAACCGATGGCCCCGACCGAGGGTACGGCGCCGATCCCGGCGAAGCGTTCGCTGTATCGGATCGATGTGATTTGCGATTCGGCATCGGAGTGACATCACAACGCTATCAACACTTTTCCACTTGATCAGCGGGCTGTTTCGATGGTGACGAGCACCTTCTCAGGTCGCCAGGACGGTCAGATCGACGACCCACAGCTGCTTGGGCGCGGTGGCGGTGGATTCTCGACTCACCAGAGCGGGATGCAGCAGTGCATCCAGGTCGAACCTGTTGGTACAGAGCGGTTCCCACGCCACACCTGCGGTTCCAGCGGCCAGGATGTACCGGGTTTTCTGCGGGCTGCACCTACGGCCGGTCGGCTTCCCCGGCGACTGTTCCCTCGACCTGACTGCATCCTGCCCAACAAACGGAGTCTCTGGACTCACGGGGGCGGTTCGTTGCGCCCGGGTAGTCTGCCGCTGCGGTGAGCATTTCAACGGCGAAGTTGTGCTGGCCGTGAGACTGGGTCGACTGAACAGTGGACGAATGTTGTTCCCGGTGCTGATGTACCTTGAGTTATGTAACTCAATTCATGTAATGTGCTGCGTATAATTTGGTTACCTGGACGCGGGCCGCCGGCTCGCTGTTGCACAGAAAGGCCGGTGTGATATGTCAACCCCATTGCAAGCCTGGCAGCTTCTGCGCCATGGGAACGGCAGGTTCGCCGCCGGTTACCGAACGGCGGACGGCCTTGATCAGGTTGAGGACCCGCCCGCGGCGGCAATGTTCACATGCGCGGATGCGGGGCTGGATACCGCTAGCGTGTTCGGTCAAGCGGCTGGTGCGCTATTTACCGTCTCTACGTGGGGTCATGTGGTGGGTGCGGCAGTGGTGGCGTCGGTGGAATACGCCGTCGCCGGGTTGGGCGCTCCGCTGGTGGTGGTTCTCGGCCATGACGGGTGTGGTGCGATGCGCGCCATTGCTGACGACCCCGGCGCCTATTGCCTCGATAGTCCTGGGCTGCAAGCTATTTGGGGTCAGATCCTACCGCCGGTTCATGCGGCTAGCGGCAATGGGGTGGCCAGTCCAGACGAACTGGAAACGCGACGTGTGCAAAAGGCGGCGTCGGCGTTGTTGGATTATTCGCCGTTGCTGGCCGAACGTGTGCAAACTGGCCGTTGCGCTGTGGTGTGTGTGATGGTCGCCCAGGATGGCCGGGCCCGCCTGTGCAGGGTGTTTGGTGACGTGGGCGAGGTTGCGCTATCTGGCGAAGCCCGCTGAGGCCAGCGCCCGCAGACTAGGGGTTGCAATTCTCGCACCAGCGCGGTTCGGCGGTGGCGCACGCCCGCGGGATGCTGCGGCGGTATTCGCAGGCCGGGCAGCCGTGGATGTCGGCGGCAATCAGGCTGGTCGGAAAACCGCAGGCGGCGCATGGCAGTCCGGTGCTGACGGCGACCTTTCCGTAGCCAGGCGATGCGCATGCAGGGCACCGTGTGGCCAATCGGTGGGCGAGGCGATCGGCGAGCCGTGTGAGAACCTCGCGGCGGCTGGGGTTGTGGTGGGCGCGCAGATCTGGTTCGACGCATGCCTCGCCCGTATCCGAGGCATGCAAGGCGGCTTCAACGGTACCCGCTAGGGCGCCGCTATCGGTGAGGCCTTTGCCGAATACGCGTATGTTGCCGCAGACCATAGTTTTAACTGCCGCGCCCTGTTCGGGAAACCCAAAAGTGCGCGCGGCGTCCACGGCCTCGCTCGCGCTACGCACCGTCTGGGGTGATCCGGGCGCACCGGGAGTGTTCACGCCCTCGACGACTTCGATGTCTAGGACGTCGTCGATGAACAGCAAGATCTCTTCGTGCACAGCTAGCACCGCGTACTGCGTGCTGTAGGTAGCCTCGCTGGCTATTCCGTAGCTGCAGCCGGTCGACGTCATCGCCAGTCGCGCCTTGGCGCGCGCGGTTTCGATCGGGCTGAGCCGGCGGTCAACGTCGCCGGTGAAGGTGCCGAATTGGTCGGTGTCCAGACCTCGCGGCGCAACGACGCGAGCACCCAGCACGTCCTGGAAAGCTTGCGCCACTTGCTTTTCCTTTCCGTGCATGGTGCCCATCACCACCAGAGCCCCGGCATAAGGGGTATGAGCCCGCACGGTTTGTCCGACGCTGCGCTGATCGATCACGACGACCTCCCATGGCTAATGTCTCGCGACTTGCAAGCGACACGCTACATCAGAAATACAGAACATGTAACTTGATACACGATACATATTTCCGGTAGTGTTCGGACGCACGGTACGACAGAACCAAGTCGCCGACCCTTGTGCGGCAGGGATTTTAAGAAAGGTGTGCGATGGGTGTACTGCTGGGGATGCTGATCGTGACGCCCATGGTGTTCGCCGCCGTGGGGCGGCTGGTAGGGATTCCGGGACGTGTTTGGGGTCCCGCAGCAGCCGGGCTGGCCGCCGCCGGGGGATTCGGTCTGGGAGCGCTGGTCGCGGTGGGCGGCTCAGCGGCGTGGGTTGTGGCCGACGGCAACGGACGCGCGCTCATCGGGTTGCAGGCCGATCAATTGGTCGCGGTGCTGCTGCCGCTGGTGTGCACGATCAGCGCGGTGGTTCAGCTGTTTGCCCGGCGGTATCTGTGGGGTGATCGGCGCGCTGAGCGTTTCTTCGCCGCGACCGCGGTATTGACCAGCGCAACCGCGATTTTGGTGAGCGCCGCCAGCATGGTGGTGCTCGCGCTGGGCTGGACGGTGGCCGGTTGCGCGCTGTGTGTGCTGCTGGGCCTCTACGCCGAGCTGCCCACCGCTCGTGACGGGCTGCGACGCACGGCCCGCGCTTTCGCGGTCGGTGATCTGGCGCTGTGGGTGGCGGTGACGGTGATCGTAATCGATTGGGGCGATGGGGATCTTCGTGCCGGTCATCTTTCGCGGCTGACAGCAACGGGCTGGTGGCAGACGGCCGCGGTCGCGGCGTTGTTGCTGTTAGCCGCTGCGTCGCGCTCAGCGCAACTGCCGTTCCATCGCTGGTTGCCGGCCACCTTGGCGGCTCCCACCCCGGTGTCGGCGTTGCTGCACGCCGGTGTGGTCAATGCCGGAGCGATCCTGTTGCTGCGCAGCGGAAGCATTGTCGGATCGTCCACCGCCGTGATGCACGCCGCGTTTATCCTCGGGGCGGCCACCGCGGTTTACGCGACGGTGCTGATGTTGACCAAGCCCGACATCAAAGGTGCGTTGGCGCACTCCACCATGGGCCAAATGGGATTCATGATCATGACCTGCGGGTTAGGGCTTTTCGCCGCGTCGATCTTCCACTTGGTCGGCCACGGCATGTACAAGGCCACACTGTTTTTGGGATCGGGTTCGGCGGTACGCCGCCATCTGCGCCGGCGGCATGCCCCACCCCCGGCGTCGCTGAGCCGCAAGCAAAGCTGGACGCTGGGCGCGCTCGCATCGGTCATACCGGCGGCTGTGGTCTTCGGTGCGGTGTCGATGCTGCCCGAAACGATCTCCGCCCATAACGCCGGCCTGGTGATGGTGTTCGCGTGGGCGACCGCGGCGTGGGCCAGCTGGGCATGGTTGCGGCAGCGTCTCTGCACGTGGCGGGTGCTGGCCGCGGTGATTGCATTGATCATCGCGATCCCGGCCTACCTTGCCGC
>NZ_CAXUCH010000001.1:56627-58526 GCF_964249325.1 uncultured Mycobacterium sp.
AGCTCGCCATCTCGCGCACGTCGACGAAACGCCCCGCGATGGCGGCCGCCGCCGTGATCAGGCTGCTGCCCCGACCGCCCTGGCTTTCCCGCGCCCACGAGGCACTGTATGTGTGGGCGCTCACCAACGCCCACCCAAGCACGAGCCGGCGCACGTCGGGGACGGTGCGGGGCTCGCAGCGCTACGTGTCACTGCGCCCGAGGGTCGGGGCACCGGCATGAGCGCCCCCGACACCGCGACCCTTCGCAGCGAGCTGCGCAGCGACATCCTGGCCGCCGCGCGCATCCTGTCTCCCTACTGGCCGATCGACACCTTCATCGCCGTCAACCCGCTGGGCGGCTTCGAGCAGCTGCCCTTTTACACTGCGCTGCAAAAAGCAGCCGAGGCGTTCGGCACCCGCGGCACGCTGACCGACAACCAGTTCCGTGACGCCTACCGCCGCGGGCGCATCACCGACACCGAATTGGTCGACGCGATCATCGAATGCTGCCCCGAAGCCACAACGCATCCCGGAGTACGCGCGGGCGCTGTTCGGCTTAGCGCGCTGGAGATCCTGCGCTGCGACGTGCTGCACGGCCCGCCCGCCGCGGCACCGACACGTGCGTTTCGTATGCACAGCGAACAGCTGGCACCCCACATCGCCGAGACGGTCGATTCGCAGGCCACGAAATGGTGCGCAGCCTATTTCGGCGCCGACGATGCGGCGTGGCCGATGCCCGGACGACAGCGCGGCCTGTATCCGGCATGGCGCGAACTGGCCCACCACGACCGCTCGGTTCCGCAAAGTGTGCGGCGCGGCCTGCGTCGGCTACCGGAGCGCCCTGAGGATGCCGCCCTAGTCGCGCTGAACAGCCTCGACGTGGCGCCCGAGCGGCGAGTGAACTACCTACGGGCACACCTGACCAGGATGCCGGGCTGGGCCGCATGCGTGCTGTGGCACAACGAGCATCAGGGCAAAGCCGACCTGACCCAATATCTGGCGATGCGGCTGACCTACGAGGCCGAGCTGCTGGGCACGGCTGGTCTGCTGGGTCAGCCGCCTCTCGCTGTCTGCTGTCAGCCCGTCGAGCACCCGTCAGTCGATCAGCGCGCCACCGCGATCGCAGCGCGGCTGCTCGACCATGACGTCACACCCGCGCAGCTGGCAGCGATCGCCGATGTGCTGGGTCTGCTGCCGCTGCCGCGACGTCAGATGGTTTGGCAACGCGCCTATGAGGCCGGCTACCGCAACGACCTATTGCGCCAGCTGTCGGCGCAACCACTCCCCGCGCCCGCATCGCGGCCGGCCGCGCAACTGGTGTGTTGTATCGACACGCGCTCTGAAGAACTGCGCCGCCACCTCGAAGCGGTCGGGCCCTACGAAACGTTGGGATTTGCCGGGTTTTTCGCCGTCGCTATCCGCTATCGGGCGTTCGCCGCCGCGGCAACCAGTGACCAATGCCCGGTTCTGCTGACACCACGCAACGACATCACCGAACAACCCGAACCGCGGGCGTTGCAGGCCGCCGAATGGTCACTGGCGCGCCGCCACGACTTGACCGCGTCTGAGCACGCTTTCCACGCCGCGAAAAACGACACCCTCGCCCCCTTCGTCCTCGCCGAAGCCGCTGGCTGGGTGGCCGGGCCGCTGTCGGCGGCCAAAACCGTGACCCCGCGATGGCAGGCCGGTTTACGGCGCCGGCTGTACCGGTGGCTGGCGGCGCCGCCGCCGACCGTGGTGTCCATCGACGATGGATTTAGCCTCGAAGAACGCCAGCTGTTCGCTGAGGCGGCGCTGACCATGATGGGGCTAACAACGAGTTTTGCACCGCTGGTGGTGTTGTGCGGGCACGGCAGCACAACCGAGAACAATCCGTACGAGTCGGCGCTGCACTGCGGGGCGTGCGGCGGGCACCGGGG
>NZ_CAXUCH010000001.1:58536-68054 GCF_964249325.1 uncultured Mycobacterium sp.
GCCCGCACCGCCGCAGCAATCCTCAACGACCCGGCCGTCCGCAGCTTTCTGGCCGGACGCGGCATCGTCATCCCAACCGATACCTGGTTCGTCGCCGCCGAACACGACACCGCCACCGACACAATCACCCTGCTCGACCGCCACCTCGTGCCGGCCGGCCACCGCGGCCAACTCGACCGGCTCGACGCCGACCTGAGCCAAGCCGGGGCCCGGGCGAGCCTGCGTCGCGCCGACATCCTGCCCGGGGCGCCGAAAACCGCGTCGCGGCGTCGGCTGCTGCGCCACATCCGTGCCCGCTCAGTGGACTGGTCACAGGTCTACCCCGAATGGGGCTTGGCGGGCAACGCCTGCTTCATCGTCGGACCACGCACCATGACCGTCGGGATCGACCTGAACCGGCGCGCGTTCCTGCATTCCTACGAGGCCGCGGCTGACCCCGGCGGCGCCGCCTTGGAAACCATCCTGACCGCGCCCATGGTGGTTGCCCAGTGGATCAACCACCAGTACTACTTCTCCACCGTCGACCCGCAGGTTTTCGGCGCGGGCACCAAAACCATCCACAACGTCGTCGGAAATGCCGGGGTTCTTGCCGGCCACACCGGCGACCTGCAGCTGGGCCTGCCCTGGCAATCGGTGGCCGTCGGTGACGAGCTGGTCCACGAACCGATGCGGCTGCTGGTCATCGTGCAAGCGCCACGGGCACGTATCGACGTCATCATCGACCGCAACCCAATTCTGCAGCACTTGTTCTACAACAACTGGGTCACGCTGATCGCCCGGGACGATTACGGCGACCCGTGGCGACGGCGCACCCGTGACGGCTGGCAGACCAGCCCCGAGATGAAAGAGGCTCACCGATGAACCGGCTTCACCCCACACTGACCCCGATGACCAAAATCGAAGTGGTCGTCACCGGCGCTGACGCCCACGCGGTGCGCGACCTCATCCGCACTGCTGGCGCCACCGGCTATACGACGGTGTCGGGAGTGTCAGGGTTCGGCCATCACGGCCATCACCAAGGCCGACTGCTGTTCAACGACCAGGCCGCCCTGGAACTGCTCATAACCGTCGTCCCGCCGGACAAGGCCGCACCGCTGATCACTGCCCTGCGACGACTCTTCGACAGCACTGCCGGGGTGATGTTCGTCTCCGACACCTACGTCAGTCGACCCGACTACTTCTCCTAAACCCTGCCAGGCGTGCAGCGGGGACCGGTGTCGACCACTTGCGCGCAGCCATGTCCGGTCAGCATTTCCAATGACTCAGATCAGCTTTGGCAGCGGGGTCAGGCATTCGGTGAATCGGAGGTCGTAACCGGTTGCCAAGCAGCATTGGACGGGGATATGTTTCTCGCGTCAAACAAATGCTAAACGATGCTAAAACAAGCTGGATGGTGTTGCCTGCGAACTAGTGCGCGTTCCGAATATCGGCGACAAAGTCTCGACGAAGAGGAGTGAGGGCCGTGATTTCCACATGGTTATGGATTGGCGCGATCGGGATGACAGCAGGCCTGGTGGCGATGGTCGCCCTAGGAACTACGGTCGCTCCCGAACGTAGGCACCACGTCGTGACCAGCTCGTTCATCGTCGCTATCGCCGCTTGCGCCTACTTCGCGATGGCCAATGGCCAAGGCACTGTGGACGTGGGCGGGCGAACCGTCTACTACGCACGCTACCTCGACTGGGTGCTGACCACACCGCTGCTGCTGCTCGGCCTGATCACGGTGGCGTTGCCGCGGCTGCGCAGCGCTGAGCAGTCCCGCGAGCGCAATGGGATCGTGGGTACCGTGCTCGGTGCCGATGTGCTGATGATCCTCACCGGTTTGATCGCCACGCTGACCGCCAAAGATGCGCTGAAGTGGTCGTGGTATGCGATCAGCTGCGTCGCGTTTGTTGTGGTGCTAGTGGCGATCGTGTTGCCGGTCCGTGCAGCGGCCCGCGAGCGTGGCGCCGACTACGCCAGCCTGTACGACCGCCTGCTGGGGGTTCTGGCGGCTTTGTGGTTCACCTACCCGATCGTTTGGGCGATCGGGACCGAGGGGACAAAGGTCGTCGACCTGAAGGTGGAAGTGGCCATCTTCGCCATCATCGACCTGCTCGCCAAGGTCGGCTTCGGCCTCCTGCTGATCACCGGCGCTGCCCGGCTCGGCACCTCGGCTAAACAAGCCACCACGACCCCACGGACCGCCTAGGACGCCTGTCCAGCGGGTCCGCCCACGTCTTCATCGAAAAGCCACCACCTGAATGGGCGCCCAGGTTGTATTAGCGTGCGTTGAGTTGCCGCTTGCCAGCACGCGCTGATGAGGGTCTCGAAGCGATCGCTTGGCGCAAGGACACCGAGGAGCCTGTCAACACCGCCACCACTTCGGTGAGCGGTCAGCTGGCGCACCCCTGCGCGCGGCGAACTAGTTCTGCGGTCATCGAACCAGGCCGGCCCAAAAGTACGCTCGGGGTGATCCCCCTGAGCCGCTCGACAAGAGACTCCGCCTCCGGGAGAGCTGGCTCCCAGGCCATGCTGATGACGACTAACTGCGGCGCTTCGGCCTCGACCAGGGCGCAGATCGAATCGGCCGGTACTGCCACACCAAGGTGGTGCACGCGCCAACGGTGATCGCGCAACACCGCCGCCGCCATCTGGCCGGGGAGTTGATGCTGGTCGCTCGGCGGGGAGCAGACAACGGCGATCCCGCGCGGACGACCCGCCCGCGCCGGCGCCCAGCGGGCGAGGATTCTGGCGCAGATCGACGTCGCGCGCCGCTCTTGGGCGATCTCGAGGTCGCCTCGGCACCACGCCTCGCCGATTGTCCGGAGCGCAGGAGCCATAAGCCGGTCGCAGATATCGGTCCAGTGGACTCCTGCGTTGACCAGGTCTTGGAAGAGATGCTCGGCCTTGGTGTCCTCACCAGCCACGAGCGCTCGGCATAGACGGTCGCAGAGGCGCCCCCATGAGCGGATCTGCCGACGTTGCGGCGGAAGTTGGGGCGCGCTGCGCCATCGGCGGACACGGTCGAGATCGCTGCGCTCGATGCCGTACATGCCCGCCCTCTTGTGCGCAGCCAAAACTCCCTTGCGCACCCAACGATAGGCGGTCTGATAGTGAACCCCCATCTCCTGCGCGGCATCGGCCAGGGTCAGGATCGATGACTCGCCCACCACACCATTGTGTGCGGGTAGGCGTCGTCTGGCCAATTTCCCGGTTGAGGATCGGCTTCCAATAGTGCGTTGGTGATCCGGAATGGCCGGGCTAGCGTCTCGCGCGCTCCCGATCTGTCGCAACCATGACTACATTGCGTGCTTGATATGCGATGTGATTTACACGTAGTCTAATACATGTTATGAAGTTCGTAATACTCCCGTAGCTACACCTGGTAGGGAAGGCAATTGCATGTCAACTCAAGCCGTTGAGCGACGCCAGTTCGACCGCGCCGCAGCGTCCGCGCCGGCCGCAGTACCCATTACCGTCGCCCGCGGCGACGGCATAGGACCCGAGATCATGGACGCGACGTTGCGCATCTTGGTGGCCGGCGGGGCGCGGCTCGCGGTCGAAGAAGTTGAGATCGGGGAGACGGTCTACCGGCGCGGCTATAGCGCGGGCATTGAACCGCAGGCCTGGGATTCGTTGCGGCGAACCAAAGTGTTCTTGAAGGCGCCGATCACCACACCGCAGGGCGGAGGGTTCAAGTCGCTGAATGTCACCGTGCGCAAGACCTTGGGTCTTTATGCCAACGTGCGGCCGTGCGTGGCCTATGCGCCCTTCGTGCCGACCCGCCACCCGGGGATGGATGTCGTGATCATCAGGGAAAACGAAGAAGATCTCTACGGGGGTATCGAACACCGCCAGACCGAGGAAGTCACCCAGTGCCTTAAGCTGATCACCCGCCCGGGTTGTGAACGGATCTGCCGCTACGCCTTCGAATACGCCCGGCGCCATGGCCGTGGCAAGGTCAGCTGCTTCACCAAAGACAACATCATGAAGATCACCGATGGGCTCTTCCATAAGGTCTTTGACGCGGTGGCCACCGACTACCCCGAGATTGCCGCTGAGCACTGGATCGTCGACATCGGCGCCGCCAAGCTGGCCGACGCGCCGGAGAACTTCGACGTAGTGGTGGTGCCCAACCTTTACGGCGACATCTTGTCCGATGTCGCGGCTCAACTCGCCGGCTCGGTCGGCATGGCCGGCTCGGCCAATCTCGGCGAGGGGGTGGCTATGTTCGAGGCGATCCACGGCTCGGCCCCCCGCCGCGCCGGCCAGGATGTGGCCAACCCGTCGGGCCTATTGCTGGCCGCGGTGATGATGCTGGTCCACATCGGTCAAGGCGACGTCGCCGCGCGGGTGCATAATGCTTGGCTGGCCGCCCTGGAGTCCGGCGCGGCGACCTACGACATCGCGGGGCCGGGTACCGCGGCATTGGGCACAACTGCCTTCACCGACGTGGTGATCAACCAGTTAGGTCGACGGCCGCAGCGGCTGGCCGCGGTTGACTATCCGGTGGTCGAACCGGTCGGCCCGGCATCGGGGCCCAGGTACCCCCGGGCCACCAAAACCCTCGACGGTGTCGACGTATTCTTCGACGTCCCCCAGGTCAGCCCCGACGATCTGGCCGCCACACTTCGTGCTGCCGCGGATGATAGCCGGCTGCAGTTGCAGATGATCACCAACCGAGGCGTCAAGGTATGGCCGGACGGGCTACCGGAAACCTTCTGCACCGACCACTAGCGTGCCCGCTTTCAAGCCCCCGAGCCGGGTGCGGCCACCCATCGCGACATCATCTCGCTGCTGGACCGGCTAGCTGCCGCTGGACTGGACTTCATCAAGACCGAAGGGCTGTATCGGTTCGCCGGCGAGCCGGGCTATTCACTCGGCCAGGGCCAATAGCGCCTGGAATGCTGACTGGCCGGGCCCGTCGCTGGTGGTCTAGTCAAGATAGCGCCGCGATCAGATCACCCACCGTGTGATGCGATTCCACCGGATGGCGCAGGCGGCCACGAGGATTGACACGGTAGACGTTGCGCCGGCCGACTTTCGTCTTGCGTAGATAACCGTCCTCGACAAGGTCGCTCAAGATGGCCTGTACAGCGCGCTCGGTGATGCCAACTCGGTCGGCTAGTTCGCGGGCCGTCAGCGACTCACCACCGGCCAGACATAGCAGCACATGACTATGGTTGGTCAGAAACGTCCACCTGCGCGAATCAGTGGTATCGCCGGCGCCACCGTTGCTGCGAGCAGGACGACGAACGGGCACTCTCGCATTGTAGTACATGCGATTCACGCATTCGGTTTCCTCAAACGGCGCGCCCAGCAGGGCACAAGCGGCGCTGTAAACCCCGCCGTTAACGCCGTTCGCGGCGCTTGACAGATACCACGTCTGCGGCGTTTATGCGGACACGCCGACGAGTTGCAGGTCGACGTCGATCGGCGCCGAGTCGGCGCGGGCGGCGTTTTGCTCTTGGGTGAGGCGGCGCCAAGTGTCGATCGCGTTTCGGGTGAGCTCGACGATTCGGCCTGACGCGGCGCCACCAGCCGCCAGCAAGTGAGCCTGCAAGGCGCTGCCCGCTACGACATCGAGAGCAAACCCGTTACCAGCAGTTAACGGCCAGGTCGACTGGTATGCGGCCCGGATCGCGTAGAAACCGGCGACCGGCGCCGCTGACTTCAGCGGGCCGGCGACGCGGCGTGCGGCGCGATCGGCCGCGCTCCACTCGGCAGCGGACGGCACATCAGCCGACGCTGCTCGCCGGTGAAGCTCAGCAATGTCAAAGATCACTTTGGCTGCAGTGATTTTGACGTATCGCACGACTCCCCACGTGGGGCTACTCAGGAGCTCGGTTACCCAGGCGTGGACAACGCTGTCAGAAACATCTGCGGTCCCCACGGTCTGCCAGCCGAGCTCTAATGCGAGCACGCTCTTCTCCGGCGAGAGGTAGCCGTTTGGTCCAGCCAGTAAGTCGTTGCATGCTTGGACGAAGACGGCCAACGGTCGCGCCGAGCATGCAGGAAAGTCAGTTATCTGCGCGTCGCCGTTGATGTAGGAAATGACGTTCATAGCGCACCCTTTCCCCGATCCCGGGCGGTGGGACCCCTTGGCCAAGCGAAGCGGGTGAGCGATGCGGTCGATGTCCATTTCTACTGCCTCCCTGAGTTTTTGAGTTTCCTATGAACTTTGTCAGCGCTGTCTAGCTGTCGTTGGTGACTTTTCGCAGAGCCAGCGCAAACGCAGGGCACCGCGTTCTGTTGGGCCTGAAGGGGATACGCGTCATACAGCAAACTATATAGTACGAAATAAGTTTCGCAAATAGGAGTACGTTAGTGCGGGAGACACTGCAGCCGTTAGCGCGTGCAGCGCTCCGGGAGGTGCGCGTTGACGTTGATCGGCATGTGTCGCAAGGCGTTCGGTGCTACCGTCAGGCCATCTGCACCCGAACCCGCGGCATTAGGCTCCCGCCATGAGCTCCCGGGAAGATCAGCGACACCACCGTGATGCGCCGATCGTTGTATATGACGGCGCGGAGGAGGAAAAGGCTTCGGTTTTGGGTAAGCATGGAGAGGTGCCGACCGCATCGATCAGTAACGCGCGACGCTGGTCGATGCTGGGCGTCGCGCTCACGTCGACGTTGTGCGCAACCGTTTTCATCAACGGGATCGCTTTCCTAATCCCTGCCCTGGACGCCGAGCACGGCATCAACCTCGCCGAAGCCAGCTTGTTGGCGTCGATGCCGAGCCTGGGCATGGTGGTCACCCTTATCCTCTGGGGCTATGTGCTGGACCTGCTCGGCGAGCGGGTCGTGCTTAGCGTGGGCTTGGCACTGACCGCGGCAGCGGCTCTCGCCGCCGCATCAGTGCAATCCATGCCGGCCGTCGGGGCATGTCTGTTCCTCGGCGGAATGGCTGGGGCGAGCGCCAACACGGCCAGTGGCCGGCTGGTCACGGGCTGGTTTCCACCGAACCGGCGGGGACTCGCCATGGGAATCCGGCAGACGGCGCAGCCACTCGGTATTGCATTGGGCGCCGCCATACTGCCCGAATTGGGTGAGCGAGACTTCTCGGTGGCGCTGCTGTTCCCGGCACTAGTGTGCGCACTGTCGGCGGTCACGAGCCTCGTCGGGGTACTCGATCCGCCACGAAATAAACGGTCGTCAGCCAACCGCGATGAGCTGGCCAACCCCTACCGCCGAACGGCGGTGCTCTGGCGGATCCACATCGCCTCGGCGCTATTAATGGTGCCGCAGACGGTGGTCTTGACGTTCATGCTGGTCTGGTTGATGCGCGCCCATGGATGGTCGACCGCCTCGGCCGGTGCGCTGGTCAGCCTCTCACAGCTGCTCGGCGCGTTAGGCCGCATCGCCGCCGGCCGGTGGTCGGACCGCGTCGGCTCACGAATGCGGCCAATCCGCACGATCGCCGTCGCAGCCGCGCTGGTCATGATGTTGCTCGCGCTCACCGACCATCTGCGCTGGCCAGCTGCCGTCGTACTGATGGTCGCCGCCTCGGTGATCACGGTGCTCGACAACGGGTTGGCGTTCACCGCCATCCCTGAGTTCGCCGGCCCGTTCTGGAGCGGGCGCGCGATGGGTGCGCACAACACCACTCAGCGACTGACGGCGGGTGCGGCTCCGCCGGTCTTCGGTGAGTTGATCGACGCGACTGGCTATCCTCTGGCCTTCGCAATATGCGGGCTTTTTCCGGTGCTCGCTTTCCCCTTTGTCCCGGCGCACGCACAACCCCCGGAAGAGGACAGCACCGCTGGGCTTCCCTCGGATCGCCCTGCCCGAGCGTCTCATTCGATAAGACCATCGGCACGACCGATCGACGGGTAGGGTTCCACCACGGTCGAGCTGGCATGCTTGCGAGACATTATCTCTCCACCCCGCCGCGACCTAGCCAGCCAGGGGACTAGACCAAACCTTTTCATCGTGGCCTGTACAGCGCGCTCGGTGATGCCAACTCGGGCGGCTAGTTCGCGGGCCGTCAGCGACTCACCGCCGGCCAGGCATACCAGCACATGACCATGGCTAGTCACAAACGTCCATCGGCGCGAAGCGGTGGAATCGACTGCGCTACCGTTGCTGCGGGCAGGACGACGAGCGCGAACCTTGGAATTCTAATAACTGCGATTCACGCATTAGGTTTCGTTTGACGGCGCGCCCAAGTAGGGCCGACGCGGTGCCGTCCCTGCCGCCTAACGGTTGGCGCGGCGCTTAACAGATACGACGCCTAAGAACTTGCCTGCAAGTCGTTAATCTGCTCGCACACCAGGTGACCCGGCCATGCGAGCGCACCGGCCGACCGACACCGCGCGGCCACAAAGTCGATACCTTCGAGGGGTCGGCTATTGCGAGGGAAAGCTCTTATGGACGGTCAGCATGATGACCGAATCCTCGACGGCTTCTAGAGCATGCCGTTGTGAAGGGATCGTGACGAAGTCGCCCGCCGCGCCCTCCCACATGTCGTCACTGGTGGTGAGGCACACGTGACCCTGCAGAACCTGCAGCGTCGCCTCACCTGGGCTGTCGTGTTCGGCCAGCCCCTGCCCGCCAACCAGGGCCAGCAGGGTTTGCCGCAATTCGAGCGCGCGACCACCGTGGATTGTGTGCGCAGCGCGGCCACCGTGCGCCTGCCGCGCCTGGGCCAGCACTTTCGAGGCCAGCCTGTTCAGCGAGATGGATTGCATCAATTGCGTTCCGTTCCTTCAATGTGCGGGTCGCTTACCCGCAGCAGGGCCGTAACAGCGGACGCCGTCACCCGATTAGCAGAAAGATCCCGGCCGCGAGCAAAGCGGTCACCTTGATCGTCTCGAAGCCGACGTAGACGTAGTGACCCCGTGATCGTGGCCCACTCTGGCCGGCCAGCACCCGATCGGAACGACGGTTCAGGAAAGGCCGCACCGCCACCAGCTGGAAGGCCAACGCGGCGGATGCGATCGTGGCCGCGACGATGGCATTCGTGGGTAGCGAGCTGGTCGCGATGACCAACCCGATGACGACGGCCCATAGGACCTCGATGGTATTGAGCGCACGGAAAACGAGGCGACCGATCCCGAGCCCGATCTGCAGCGTCACGTTGGGTGCCCGGAACTTCAACGGCGCCTCGAGAAACGAGATGGCCACGACCATGCCGAGCCAGACGAAGCTAACCGCGACGGCTATCGCCGGCCCGATGCTCACCTGGTGGCTTCAGCCGGGCTCAGGTGGGCCAGGCATAAATCGGGCTCAACGAACGAGTCGAGTCGGTTGACGGTAAGGGGTGCATCCCAGTTGTTCAGGGCCCCCTGCATGATCCCCAGGTGTATGGGGCAGACCACATTGCTTCGGGCTTCCGCGAGCTCGAGGAACGGGCAGTGCCGCAGACCGATTTGTTTTTCGCCGCCGGATTGGCGGCGCTCGGGTGCGAACCCGAGCTCGTCGAGTACCTTGACGAGGTCGTTGATCGCTGCTGTTGGTCCGACCTTATTGGCACGCCGTGCCGTGAGTGGGGGGATCTGTTGTCCCCAGGCCCGGCCGGCGGCGAGTGCTTTGGTG
>NZ_CAXUCH010000001.1:68075-94293 GCF_964249325.1 uncultured Mycobacterium sp.
CCACTAGAGCTTCGCTGACGAGGTTTTCTAGATGAAAGCGCACGGTGTTGGGATGCACGCGCAGCTCGTCGGCGATCGCGGCGATGCTCATCGGGACGGATGCGGCCTTGAGTACCCGTAGCACGTCACGACGGCGGCCGACGGGTTCTTCGGGGCGACGGGTGGTGTCGCTCATGTTGTTTCGGTGTTGACGGGGTTGGGCAGACCGACCATCGGTGATGTGTCGACGCCGAGAGCGCCGCGTTTGGAGTCACCGCGCGGTGGACTGAGCGGCTCGCGCGGCGGCAAGGTTTGGGCAAAAGATGCCGCATTCTCGAAGCCCCGGTCGATCCCATCACGAGACTTCGCGGTCACATAGGTCATGCGCTATAGTTTACACAATAAAATTTGTAGAAACCGAGAGTTCGGAACCCATGGCTGAACATCAACGCCAAAGAGCTTTCCGCCTCGCACCGCTAACCGGACAGACGGCCCCATGACGTGCATCTGGCGCGGCAGTTCACCGGCGTCTTTACCGTCAGCCGCTGGTAGCGACGACGCCGTGCAGGGGCACTGGCTGTTAGCGCAGCTGGGCAAACGGGTGCTTCGCCCGGGTGGTATGGAGCTGACCCGCACCCTGCTGGCCCGCGCCGATGTGACCCGCTCCGACGTGGTTGAGTTGGCGCCGGGCCTCGGCCGCACCGCGACCGAGATCATGGCCCGCCGGCCCAAGTCGTATCTCGGCGCCGAGCAAGACGCGGACGCGGCAAGGTCGCTGGGGGATATCCTCGCCGGTCGCGGAGCGGTCCGGGTCACCGGCGCGGCCCCACACTGGACTGCCCGATACCAGCGCCGACGTGGTCGTCGGCGAAGCGATGCTGACCATGCAGGGCGACGCGGCCAAGCATGCGATCGTCGCCGAGGCGTCACGGCTGCTGCGACCGCGCGGACGCTACGCCATCCACGAGCTTGCGCTGACACCCGATACCGTCTCCGACGAGGTCAGAAGCGATGTGCGACGGTCCCTCGCCGCTGCGATCAAAGTCAACTCCCGCCCGCTGACCATCGCCGAATGGTCGCAACTGCTCACCGAGTACGGACTAATCGTCGACCATGTCGCGACCGCGCCGATGGCGCTGCTGCACCCTCGACGCCTGATCAGCGACGAAAGCCTGCTCGGTGCACTGCGGTTCGTGAAAAACGTGCTCACTCAACGCGATGCCCGCCGGCGAGTGCTACAGATGCGGCGCACCTTCAACGAGCACCGCGAGCGGTTGATCGCGGTTGGCATCGTTGCGCACAAACCGGACACCGGCACGGATTGACGGCAGCGGTCTGGCGCCGTTGAAACGCTGCTGGGTGGCTTGCTTTGGTGAAACTGGCTCTGAATTCAAGGTCAAGTCGCGAACACGCCATGCACACTCGGCGTGGCTAAGGCTAACGCTTCAAGCGCGCCACCACGGCGTCGAGTTCGCGGGTGTCGCCGCCGGTCAGCCGGCGATGCATCGCCCAGGCGATCCGGGCGGCCTGCACTTTGGCGTGTTGGGCGACCGGGCCGCAATACATCTCGTCGACGGTGTTGTTCCATATGCTCAGCCAGCGCACGAAGTGGCGCCCGGACAGCGGCGTTCGGCGATGGACGTGTCGGTGCGCGTCCAGCGCGCTGCCCCGGTAGCGCCCGGCACGAAACAGCACCGTCTCCCAGAAGTCACACATCCGTGGAATGTGCGAGTCCAGCCCGGCGTCCCGCAGTTCGCTGAAGGGCTCGGCGAGAACCTCGTCGACCAGGACGCGGCCGTAGAAACGTCTCAGCAGCGCTTCCACGTCGGCGCGGTTGGCCAGATCTGCGCGCGTGCGCTCCGGTGGCGGCTCGATCTCAGCAACGCTCATCGCGACCATCCCCAACCGCAGTTTCCTGTTCTTACAACTCTACATGTATAAACGGTAGCGTTGCTTACGCCTAAATGGTCTGGTGGCGCCCGAAAAACTTGTGGTCTTCGCTGTAACCGCCGTAACCGCTACCGATCTCGGAGTAGTGGGCGACGAACTCGATACCTTTGAGCCATTTGACCATCTTGAAGCCATGCTGTAGCTCGTTGCGCAGCCGCAGCGGCTTGCCGTGTAGATAGGGAAGGGGCTGGTCGTTCATGTTGTAGGCCAGCATGGTCATGTGATGGCTCATCTGCTCGATCGGATGTGCGTTGTAGTAGATGCCGCCGGTGTTGCCAAGCGCCATCGAGTAGAACACCACCCATTTCGCTTCGGGAAGCGGTTTGACGAGGTCCATGATCGTTTTCATCTGCACACCACCCCACTTGCCCACACCCGACCAGCCCTGGATGCAGAAATGCTGGCTGACCTGTTCGTGATACGGAAGGGCCTTTAAGTCCTCCAGCGAGAACTCCATGGGGTGCTTGACGAGCCCGTAAACCTTCAGCCGCCAGTCCCTGAAGTCGTTTTTCTCCAACTCCCTGTACTCGGCGGTGTCGGGCAGGCGGCCGTTGCGCCAGTGGTGCGGCGAGATGTCTTGCCCGGTAAACGCGCCGGGTTTGGGGTCCGCGTGTTCGAGCAGTCGTTGGAAAGGGCCGACCAACGCATACCCCACACGCTGCACCACCCGGGGATGCCGGATGGTGAAGGGAGTCGCGGCCACCCAAGCGACGGCGGTCACCACCATGGCAGCGGCGAAAACACCGAAACCCACCCAGCTGTTGTCGTCGCGGGCGGCGAATATGTGGTTCAGGTTGCGCAGCGCCTCGGTGGCGAATACCAACGTGACGTGCACCAGGATGAAGAACAAGAAATACACCAGCACCAAAAAGTGCAGCGAACGCGCCGCCTGGATGCTCAACCGCTTGCTGATGACGGTAAGACGCATCGACAACGCCGGTGACATGCCCAGGCCGGTGATCAGCGCCGCCGGCGCCGCAATGAAAACCGTGGTGAAGTACGCCAGCAACTGCAGCGAGTTGTAGGCGACCCAGGTGTTGTCGTGGGGCCAGTGCAACGACAGGTATTGCATCGCGACTGACGCGGCGTTGGGAAACACGTCCCAGCTGGTTGGAACCAGGTGTCGCCACTGTCCCGTAACGAACAACAGCACATAGAAGACCGCGCCGTTGAGCAGCCACAAGACATCGACGCCCAGATGCCACCAGCGGGCCAGGCCGATGGAATGCCGGAACCCGGGGAGCCCGAACTGCGGCGGTAGAGCGACCGTGTCGTCATTGGCGGTCCACAGGTTATCGTCGGGGACCGGTGGGCCGACCCGCAGCCACTCGTCTTTGCCGGGTGTTGCGTTGCGGCTGAAGTAAAGCCGCGGGTGGTCACACAGGATCTGAATCCCCGACCTGATGATGAACATCATCAAAAACAGGTTGAAAAAGTGCTGCCAGCCAACCCAGGCGGGGATGCCCGGGCTCACCCCGGAGGGCACGACGCTGCCGGGATAACGGTCGATGAACGCCTGCACCGCCGCCATGTTTTGCAGGCCTTTGCCTACCGCCACCGCCGCGATCAGCAAGGCATAGCCGATCGGAATCAGCCACAGCAGGTTGAACCACTTGTCCCGGCCCACCCGCAGCCTCGGCGCGGTAGCGCGCCTGGTGAGGTCGAACCCGCCGCCGTAGGTCTCCACATCGATGATGTCCTCGGCGCCATGCACCTCGCTGCGGTAGTCCGGGATTGAGACCAGCGGTGTGCCCACCGCCGGCACAGAGCCGTTGTCTGACAGCGTGGCTAGGGCAGGTCCGGCCGGATCGTCACGATGAGGCGCTGAGATGTCTGTCACGTTTGTGCTCCTTTTCGGGGCAGGACGGGCTGCGCAGGGGCCGGGTAGTGCGAACTCCAACACCCACACCCGTCTCTCGCACCGATACAAGGCTTTCCGATCACAACGACCATGCGCTACAGTTTACACAGTGTCACTTGTAAGAATCTGGGAGGCAGGAAAGCCCCATGGCCGATGCGGAACTTGACGCCCCATCGATGAGCGCGCGCTAGAGCTGAGGACGAGTTCGTGACCGCGCAAGCACCTTCCTTGGTGACACTCGAGCCGCGTCGCCCGTTTCCCGCGCGGTTGGGCCCCAAAGGCAGCCTGATCTACAGACTGGTGAGCACCACCGATCACAAATTGATCGGGATCATGTACGTGGTCACCTGCTTTGGGTTCTTTTTCACTGGCGGGCTGCTGGCCCTGTTCATGCGGGCCGAGCTGGCCGCGCCGGGCCTGCAGTTTTTGTCCAACGAGCAGTACAACCAGCTGTTCACCATGCACGGCACGATCATGTTGCTGTTTTATGCCACCCCGATCGTGTTCGGGTTCGCCAACCTGGTGCTGCCGTTGCAGATCGGCGCTCCAGACGTGGCGTTCCCGCGGCTCAACGCCTTCTCCTACTGGCTGTTTTTGTTCGGCGGGCTGATCGCGATCTCGGGGTTTGTCACCCCCGGCGGTGCGGCCGATTTCGGGTGGACCGCCTACACGCCGCTTTCCAGCGCCGTTCACAGTCCCGGCGCGGGTGGGGACCTGTGGATCATGGGTCTGGCCGTCGGCGGCCTGGGCACGATACTGGGCGCGGTCAACATGATCACCACTGTGGTGTGTCTGCGCGCGCCCGGGATGACGATGTTTCGGATGCCAATCTTCACCTGGAACATCCTGATCACCTCGATCATGGTGCTGATGGTCTTCCCCCTGCTGACCGCGGCGTTGTTCGGGTTGGCCGCCGACCGCCACCTGGGCGCGCACATCTATGACCCCGCCAACGGCGGCCCGATCCTGTGGCAGCATCTGTTCTGGTTTTTTGGCCACCCCGAGGTCTATATCGTGGCGTTGCCGTTTTTCGGCATCGTCAGTGAGATCATCCCGGTGTTTGCCCGCAAACCGATGTTCGGCTACACCACCATGGTTTATGCGACGATGACGATCGCCGGGCTGTCGACTGCGGTGTGGGCGCACCACATGTTCGCCACCGGAGCGGTGCTGCTGCCATTCTTCTCGTTGATGTCCTACATGATCGCGGTGCCGACCGGGCTGAAGTTCTTCAACTGGATCGGCACCATGTGGAAGGGCCAGCTGACCTTTGAGACCCCGATGCTGTTCTGCGTCGGCTTCATGGTGACGTTTTTGCTCGGCGGGCTGTCCGGGGTGATGTTGGCCAGCCCACCAATCGACTTCCACGTCACCGACACCTACTTTCTGGTCGCGCACTTCCACTACGTGCTGTTCGGCACCATCGTGTTCGCCACCTTCGGCGGGATCTATTTCTGGTTTCCGAAGATGACCGGCCGGCTGCTGGATGAGCGGTTGGGCAAGCTGCACTTCTGGTTGACGCTGATCGGTTTTCACACCACATTTTTGGTGCAGCACTGGCTGGGCAACATGGGCATGCCGCGCCGCTACGCCGACTACCTGCCCACCGACGGTTTTCAGCCGCTGAATGTCGTCTCGACGATCGGCGCGTTCATCCTGGGTGCGTCGATGCTGCCGTTCGTGTGGAACGTGTTCCGCAGCTGGCGCTACGGCGAACCGGTCACCGTCGACGACCCGTGGGGGCACGGCAACTCGCTGGAGTGGGCCACCACGTGTCCGCCGCCGCGGCACAACTTCACCGAGTTGCCCCAGATCCGGTCCGAGCGTCCCGCCTTCGAACTGCACTACCCGCACCTGGTGGAACGTCTGCGCGCCGAATCACACCTCGGCCGCGGCAAGGCCCGACCGGAGCCGGTGACCTCATGACCCAATTAGGTTGATAAACAACCGTGTTCACCTGTGAGGGTTACCCATGGCTCCAGACAACGCTACGAACAACTTCGGTAGGCTCGATCGGCTTGCCGTCGAGGGTAGTGGTCACCCATGACCGGTCGACGTTGCTTGAGCAGATTGCGCAGATCGCGCATGGCTGCCTGCGGCTTCGGTCATCCCGGTAAGCCGACGCAAAACACCTGATGTGGCCCGAGGACACGTGACAAGAAAAGGGAGAAAAGAAATGAGCAGAAGCATCCGCAACGTCACCGTACTGGGCACCGGCGTACTCGGCTCGCAGATCGCGTTCCAGACCGCTTACAGCGGTTTCGACGTCGTCGCCTATGACCTCAGCGACGAGATTCTCAAGGAAGCCAAGAGCCGGTTGGACTCCCTTGTCGCGACCTACAAGAACGAGGTGAGCGGCGCAGCTGAGGGCAAGGCGGAGGCGGCTTTGGGTCGATTGACACTCAGCTCGGACTTCGCCGCGGCGGTCGCAGCCGCCGACTTGGTGATCGAGGCGGTGCCGGAGGATCTGACGATCAAACGCGAAACGTATCACAAGCTCGCCGAAGTGGCGCCGAGCAGAACAATTTTCGCGACCAACTCGTCGACCCTGCTACCCAGCGACCTGGCCGACGCGACCGGTCGTCCGGACAAGTTCTTGGCGTTGCACTTCGCCAACCATGTGTGGAAGTTCAACATCGCCGAGGTCATGGGGACCCCCCGCACCGACCCCGCGGTCGTCGCCGCGGTCGTCGATTTCGCGTCGGCAATCGGGATGGTGCCCATTGCACTGAAGAAGGAGAAAGCGGGCTACCTGCTGAATTCGATGCTGGTCCCGTTTCTCAACGCGGCAGGGCTGCTGGTGGCCGATGGGTACGCCGAACCGGAAATTGTGGACAAGACGTGGAAGATCGCGACTGGCGCACCGGTTGGGCCGTTCCAGATCTACGACATCATCGGGTTGGGGACGCCATACAACATCGCCAAGGCCGGCGACGCGGACTCGCAGCGGTTGGCGGCGTTCCTCAAAGAGAACTACATCGACAAAGGAAAGCTCGGCGTCGCCACCGGCGAGGGTTTCTACAAGTACCCCGCCGCCGGGAACCACCCGCGATAGATAGGTAAATCGGGATGTATTACAGCACTGGAAATTACGAGGCCTTTGCGCGCCCGCGCAAGCCCGAGGGCGTCGACAACAAGTCGGCCTACTTCGTCGGTGCGGGGCTCGCGTCGTTGTCGGGCGCCGCCTTTTTGATCCGGGACGGTCAGATGTCGGGTCAGCGCATCACGATCTTGGAGCGACTGAAACTGCCTGGCGGGGCGCTCGACGGTATCAGGGAACCCACGAAAGGGTTCATTATCCGCGGTGGCCGCGAGATGGAAGACCACATGGAGTGCCTGTGGGATCTGTTCCGGTCAATCCCGTCGATCGAGATCGATGGCGCTTCGGTGCTCGACGAGTTCTACTGGCTCAACAAGGATGACCCCAACTACTCGCTGCAGCGGGTGACGGAGCGCCGTGGCCAAGATGCCCATACCGGCAACCTGTTCACCCTCGATGATCGCGCCCAAAAGGACATCATCAAGGTCTTTTTGGCGACCCGCGAGGAGATGGAAGGAAAGCGCATCAACGAGGTCTTCAGCTGCGACTTCCTAGCCAGCAACTTCTGGCTGTACTGGCGCACCATGTTCGCGTTCGAAGAATGGCACAGTGCCTTGGAGATGAAGCTGTACCTGCACCGCTTCGTGCATCACATTGGCGGCCTGCCGGACCTGAGCGCGTTGAAGTTCACCAAGTACAACCAGTACGAGTCGCTGGTGCTGCCGTTGACTCGCTGGCTGATCGACCAGGGGGTGACGTTGCGGTTCGACACCGAGGTTACCGACATCGACTTCGACATCACGCCGCAGCGCAAGCAAGCGACCCGCATTCACTGGATCTGCAACGGCGAGGAGGGCGGCGTGGAGCTCGGCGAGAACGACCTGGTCTTCGCCACCATCGGCTCGCTGACCGAGAATTCCGACAATGGTGACCACCACACCCCAGCCCGGCTTGACACGGGCCCGGCGCCGGCGTGGGATCTGTGGCGCAAGATCGCGCGCCGCGACCCGTCCTTTGGCCACCCAGACGTGTTCTGCGGCCACATCTCCGAGAGCAAGTGGGAGTCGGCGACGGTCACCACCCTCGACCAACGAATACCCACCTACATCGAAAAGATCGCCAAGCGCAATCCGTTCAGCGGCAGCGTCGTCACGGGCGGCATCGTGACCGCGCGCGACTCCAATTGGCTGATGAGCTGGACAGTCAACCGGCAGCCGCACTTTAAACAGCAGCCGCCCAACCAGATCGTGGTCTGGGTGTACTCCCTGTTCGTCGAGCGCCCTGGCGACTACGTCAAGAAACCCATGCAGGATTGCACCGGCGAGGAGATCACCCAGGAGTGGCTCTATCACCTCGGCGTGCCGGTCGAGCACATTCCCGAGCTGGCCGCGACCGGCGCCAAGTGCGTGCCGGTCATGATGCCGTATGTCACCTCGTTCTTCCTGCCGCGGCGAGCCGGCGATCGTCCCGACGTGGTGCCGGCGGGCGCGATCAACTTCGCATTCATAGGACAGTTTGCCGAGACCACGCGGGACACGATTTTCACCACCGAGTACTCGGTGCGCACGGCGATGGAAGCCGTCTACCGGTTGCTGGGGATCGAACGCGGCGTACCCGAAGTGTTCAACTCCACCTACGACATCCGCAAGCTGCTGGCCGCCACCAGCCGGCTACGCGATGGCGACCAACTGCGCCTACCTGGCCCCGAATTCATCCGCAAACGGCTGATCCAGAAACTCGAAAACACCGAAATCGGCCAGCTGCTCACCGAATTCGACCTTATTTCCGCGCCCTCGTAAACACGCCCCGTTGCGAAGCTGGCTCACCCGCACGACAGGTGCTGCACGACGGCGAGCCGGCTTCCTCGTCGGCCGGGCGGGAACTGAGCGGAGTTCGGCGCCCGCGCAGGCTAAGGGGCCGCCCCTCCGGCCTCAAGGGTCGCTGCCGCGATCGCTTCGCGACGGGCCTGCGGCCCCCCTTGACCCCGGAGCCTCTACGGCCCCACACCGCGCAATGGCAGGGGCAGGAGCGACGCGCTGGCGCGCGACCAGCCTATCCAGTGCGTTCAGCGGCAGCATCCGCCCCAGCGGCGCGCTTGTATGGGCGAGGGCTCGTAGCCAGTGGGGCCCCAATTCATTTGGGCACAACAGCGATCGGTGACGGCGTTCGGCACCACGCGATGAGGCAGCGGCCGCCCTATGCTGAACACCAGGGTGCGGATGGTTCGCCGGGCATCAAGCACCCGCTGCTTGTACTCAGGGTGGGCTCGTGATTCTCGGTTGGCAGAAAACGGGTTCCGGCCACTGCGCCGGCGGCTCCGGCGGCCAGAAGTCTGCGGACGTCGGCGCTATCTGCCACCGCGCCGGCAGCCAGGACCGGCGCGTCGTCGGCCTGGCCCGCGATCAGCTTGAGCGCGCCATTACTAAAGACAGCGGACGCAGCGCGGCCACGGTATTCGGCGGTCACGAACAAGTATTGCGGCAGACCGTGATTGCACTACGCGAAGGACACTCGCTGGGCGACCACGACAATCCGGACGAGGCCACCGTCCAAGTCCTGACTGGACGGGTTCGCCTCACCGCCGGCGAGCATCAATGGCTCGGACGCGACGGCGACCTGCTGGTGGTGCCCGACGCGAAACACAGTCTCGACGCCTTGGAGGATTCCACGATCCTGCTGACGGTGGCCAAGAAACCGTAGCCAGTCCAGCCAGTCGAGATTCCGGGTCTCGCGTGGGCCAAAAGTCCCTTCCGCAGTCGGTATTCCTGCGGCTAGGTTCATTTCTGTAGCTGGATCGGGGTTCTGCGATGATGCCGGAAAAAACTTTGGACAGTTTCGAAACACGCAGTCGGCTGAGCGTCGACGACATCGCCTATCAGATCCATCGGCTGGACCGCATCGACGGATCGGCGCGATTGCCGTTCAGCTTGAAGGTGTTGTTGGAGAACCTGTTGCGCAACGAGGACGGGCAACTGGTGACAGCCGGCCACGTCAGCACGCTGGCTGCCTGGGATCCGGCCGCGGCGCACGGACGCGAGATAGCGTTCACGCCCGCGCGGGTGTTGATGCAGGACTTCACCGGCGTGCCGTGTGTGGTGGATCTGGTCGCGATGCGCGACGCTATCACCAACTTGGGTGGCGATCCCCGGCGAATCAACCCCCTATGCCCGACCGAGCTGGTGATCGACCACTCGGTAATCGCCGACGTGTTCGGCCGAGCAGACGCCTTTCGGATTAATGCCGAATTGGAGTTCCGGCGCAACGCAGAGCGCTACCAGCTGCTGCGCTGGGCCCAGCAAGCATTCGCCGATTTCAGTGTGGTGCCACCGGATACCGGGATCTGTCATCAGGTCAACCTGGGTACCTGGCGCGGGTGGTGTTCAGCAGCGACGCACAGGATGGCCCATTGGCCTATCCGGACACGCTGGTGGGCACCGACTCGCACACCCCGATGGTCAACGGCCTGGCTGTGCTGGGTTGGGGTGTGGGTGGCATCGAGGCCGAGGCGGCGATGCTGGGCCAGCCGGTGAGCATGCTCCTCCCGCAGGTGCTCGGGCTGAAGTTGACCGGTGAACTGCCGCCGGGCACTACTGCCACCGATCTGGTGCTGACCGTGGCGGAGTTGTTGCGCCACGTCGGCGTGGTCGGCAAGTTCGTCGAATTCTGCGGACCGGGTGTAGCCAATGTGCCGCTGGCGACTTCACCAGCCCCGGCGGCCCAGTGACGACCATCTACGACGCGTCGGTGCACTACGCCGAAGCCGGCACACCACTGGTGATCCTGGCCGGCAAGGAATACGGCTCGGGGTCGTCCCGCGACTGGGCCGCAAAGGGCACCGCGCTGCTGGGTGTGCGCGCGGTGATCGCCGAATCCTATGAACGCATCCACCGCTCCAACCTGGTCGGCATGGGCGTGCTGCCGCTGCAACTCCCCGACGGCGAAAACACACAGACTCTTGGATTGACCGGCGAGGAGATCATCGAGATCACCGGAGTAACCGCGCTGAGCAACGAGATCCCCGATACCGTGCACGTCAAGGCCGGCGACGTCGAATTCGACGTCATCGTACGCATCGACACTCCCGGCGAGGCCGACTACTATCGCGACGGCGGCATCATGCCCTACGTGGTACGCAAACTCCTGCGCTCCGAATCCGCAGGTGGTCCACACTGAAGAGGCTAAACACGTGCGTCACCGATCGGCTTGCTGACAAACCCAACCTTTGGGAAACCGGCCGTTCTCGATGAACCGGACCGCCTGCGCCCTGACCTGCGGCGTCAGGTCAGCGTCCGCATGCGGATAGATGACCGGCTCTTCTTTGGAGTTGTGTCGGTTGAGCTGGTCAAGCAGCTTCAAGCAGGCATCCCGCAGCCGTTCGCTATCCGTTCCGGCAGCAAGCAGATCGGCTAGGGCGTCCATTGTCTGCCACAGCTCGCCGTGCTCGCGCAACATCACGAAAACCGGCATCGCCAACCCAGCATCGCGAACCGGAGGAAAAAGGAACACCTCCTCGATGTAGATGTGCCGGCGCAGCGCGTCCAGGGCCGCGGTGAGGGGCTCGGGCTGGATGCTGCCCCGATCCAGCTTTTCGACGAAAGCCTCGATGCCACCGTCTATTTCGCGGTGCTCACGTTCCAAGATCGCAGAAGAACTTGCTCACCCATGATGGGTCCTCGTGGTCGGTGGATCAATTGCCGCGGCCAACGCTTTCGCTCCGGGTCTTGATCGGCGGCAAAGCGCAACCCCATCGGCGCGGGTGGCCGTCTTAAACACCCGCAGCCCGTCACGGCGGCCGCCGGGCTCCCTGACGGCCCTGGGGATCGCGTTCACCCTCCTTGCGGAGGATTGGCCGGTTTCGGTAGGCCGGCCACCAGCGGGGTGTCGACGCCGAGCGGGCCGAGTTTGGCGGCGCCGCCTGGTGATCCGATCGGCTCGTCACGACCCGGCAGGGTGTCGTAGAAAAAGGCCGCGTTATCGGCTTGGTAGGGCTGCAACTCCTCGGGCAGATCGTCTTCGTAGTAGATCGCCTGAACGGGGCAGACCGGCTCGCACGCCCCACAGTCCACGCATTCGTCGGGGTGGATGTAAAGCGAGCGACCACCCTCGTAGATGCAGTCCACCGGGCACTCTTCAACGCAGGCCCGGTCCATCACGTCAACACAGGGCTTCCCGATCACATAAGTCATGCGCTAGAGTTTACACAATCCTTGTTGTAAGAACTAGGGGAGGCGAGGGGAGTCGTGACATCGGTGACCGACAACGAGCTCGACGTTCGGCAGCTGCGCAAACCGGACAAACACCCCACGATCTTCGCCACCTACGCCGCCCTGCCGCTCGGCGAGTCCTTCGTGCTGGTCAACAACCACGACCCCAAACACCTCCACCAGGAGTTCGAGGCCGATCGCGCCGGCTGCTACCACTGGGAATACCTTGAAAATGGGCCCGCGGTGTGGCGCATCCGTATCACCAAACTCACCACCACACCTTTGCCCCGCGTCCTGGTTAACACCGCTGAGATCGCCCGCGAAGCAGCCGAACCGGACGTCACCGGCGCGATATGGAAACTGGAAGCCCGCGACCGGGATCTAGATTCGAACATCATCGCGTTACCCCCCGACGGGCGGATCGAGGCCCACACCGGACCCGAACTCGACGTGTTGATCCATGTGCTCTCCGGTAGGGGACAGCTCACTACCGAACGCGGCACGATCGACCTCGTCCCCGGCGCGCTGCTCTGGCTGCCGCGACGCGCGCGCCGGCAGTTCACCGCCGGCCCTGACGGCCTGCGCTACCTCACGGTGCATAAACGCCGCCACGCCCTGGTTCTGGATACCAATGCGCGTCGGTCGGCGTGATGGCTGGGAAAGCTATCCGCGTCAAGCAGCTAACCGCACTGGATGGCTTCGGAGCCGATATGCCAATCCCGATATCAGTCTGGCACTCGGCGCGTCGGCGGTTCTCGGCAGGCGCTGCAGCAGGTCGGCGGCGACGATGGTGGGCAGCGCGGCGAACATGCCCAGCGATTTCGCGTAGTTCGCGGCTTTAGCGTCGTTGTCTTCCTCCGGGTGCTCGGCGCCCAGATAGCTCACCATGGTTCGCAGCACATCCATGGGATGACAGTTCTCAGGCAGCTTGGTCAGCAGCGAAAGCGCCGAGTGATAAACCCGTCGGCTGGCGCGCTCGCGTCGCATAAACACCGCCAGCTCGGCATCGGTGGGCAACTCGCCATGCCACAACAGGTAGGCGACCTCCTCAACGCGACACTGCGCGGCCAGGTCCTCCACCGGATATCCGCGGTAGGTCAAAAAATTGGTTTCCGACATCGGCGTTAAGTCGGATCTGGCTTAACAGTGATGACGGAAGTCAATACACCGCAATACATTTCACCGAGTCGCTGATGCTGGCGGGGCTCAAGCCGTCGATCGGCAGCTTCGGAGACGCGCTGGATACGGACTCGCCGAAACGACGATCGGGCTCTACAAAACTAAGTGCGTGAGTAAGGGCTCACCGTTTCCTGCCGGACCTATCGAGACCCTCACCGACCCGGAGAGCATGACCTCGGCGTGAGTGAGCTGGTACCACCAGCGCCGGCTCATGCACCGGCTGGGCCGACGCCCGCCCGCAGAAGCCGAGGCCGAGTACTACGGGCGCCTACCCGCCGGCAACACCGGCCACCGGTGAACCTTCCAATGCGCTTCTCCAGGGGCCTGCCCTTCGGGGTCTGGCGCGGGGCGGCAGACTCGGGCTCGTGGCGGAGTTGTTGATCGCGGTGAACCCCAATGAGGATTCCCGGCTGCCCTACCTGCTGCGGATTCCCCAACCCGGCGGTGACCTGCTGTTTCGGACCTCGGGGACGTGGCCGCGGGTCAAGGCGCTGTACTGCTACCCGGTCGACCTCGACGAGTGGCCAACCGATGCCGTGATCGTCGAACGCCTCTCGCTGCGATCGTGCCAGCGCCGAGGCGCGGCCATCGACCTGATTGTGCAGCGGTCCCGGGAGAACCGCTCGCAGCTGGTGTTCACCACCGCGCGGGGCCGTGACGCGGTGTTTTGGCAGTCGCCGCGCACCCGCAAGCAGGCGCGTCCGAATGTGCGGACCCCGACCGCCCGGGCTCACGGCATCGAGGAACTGCAGATCCTCGTCGACGCGCACGAGCAATATGCCTACCGGTTTTCCACCCAGCACACCAGCACCGTGCGGCGGGCGCTGCCCTGCGGCGACTATGGGCTCGCCGTCAATGGGCTGCTGGTGGCCAGCGTGGAACGCAAATCGCTGGTCGATCTGGTCGCCAGCCTGACCAGCGGCAAGCTGCGTTATCAGGTCGCCGATCTGGCGGCGCTGCCGCGCGCGGCGGTTGTCGTGGAGGATCGCTACTCGCAGCTGTTCAAGCTCGACCGCGTCCGTCCCGCCGTGGTCGCTGACGGGCTGGCAGAGCTACAGATCCGCTGGCCCAACGTGCCGGTGGTGTTCTGCGAGACCCGCCAGCTCGCCGAAGAATGGACCTACCGGTTCCTCGCCGCCGCACATGCATGGGCGGTCACCGAACACACTGCACTGCAACATATCTCGTCAATAAGGATCGACATCAGCGAACTCCATCGGGCAGCCGTAGCACCCGAACCAAGCACCGCCGAGGTCCGCGCATGGGCACGCGCCGCCGGCCTGCCGGTTCCCAACCGCGGCCGTCTCAACCCCGACATCTGGCAGGCATGGCACGACGCCAACGACGCGATCTGACACTCCACAGGTACATCCGGGCACTGCGCTCGCCACCAGATCGGAGAACATACCCCGTCACAGAGAACGAGGTGTGCATCAAACCCGGGATACTTCCACTCATCAATTCCCGCCAAATATGCACGCCCGGCTCGCGGCTGATCGTCGAGCGGCCAGCCCGCAAAACCCACCCGAGGACCACTAACGACACCGGACATGCCATCGTGCTGTAGGCATGGCGGAGAGCGGTGCCGATGGTGACGGTGGCATTCAAACGGACGGTGATTAGTTCAAAAAAACCGAAAGTCGTGGATGGTGCCACTGGACACGAGGCGCACGTACGCATCCGCGACGGCAACCCAAATCAGTGACACCCAGGCGAAACCGCCGTGGTAGGGGGTCATCTTGCTGACCATGGTCCACAGACGGTAGCGGATCGGATGGCGGCTGAAGTTGTTGATGCGCCCGCCGACAGCGTGCCGGCAGGCGTGGCAGGACAGCGAGTACAGCCATAGCAGCACAGCATTGATCACCAGCACCAACGTGCCCAAACCCATCCCGAAGCTGCCGTCCCAGTCGAAGGCGATGATCGCATCCCACGTCAGGATGACATTGAAAATTAGTGCGGCGTAAAGGAAGTAGCGGTGAACGTTTTGCAAGATCAACGGAAACTGCGTTTCGCCGCTGTAACGCGCGTGCGCATCTGGGACCGCACAGGCGGGTGGGGCCAGCCACCACGACCGGTAGTAGGCCTTGCGGTAGTAGTAGCAGGTCAGCCGAAACCCCAGCGGGAAGATCAGCACGATTACCGCCGGGGTGATAATCCACCAGCCGCCAAACCAGCCCAGATGCGGGGCGCCGTTCGAGCCGGGAGCCTGCCCGCAGTGGGTGCTCAAGCAGGGTGAGTAGAAGGGCGACAGATAGGGGTCGGCGTAGTAGTCACGGTTGGCGAGCGCGGCGTAGGTCGCGTAGACGATGAAGCCGAACAGCACGAGGAACGTGGCCAGCGGGTAGCCCCACCACGCATCGGTGCGCAAGTTCGCCGGCAGGCCGGCCGCCCGGTTTTTGGCTTGGACACCGCCGCGAACACTTCTGCTGATTGCCATCGTCTACCTCCTGAATTCCTGGCGCTGATCTAAAGGGGAGCACAACCCCGCACGGTCGGGGCCCGACTGGCAGATGTCGATCATCGTCGACCGACGGCGATCAGCGACGACATCGTGGTGTCACCGATGCTGACTTGCGCCGTCGATACGTCGGTGCGGCTTGTGCAGACACGTTAATGAAGCTACGCCCGGCGGGGTGCTTTAAGGTCCATCGTTTCTTACATTCGAACTCATAGAAATTGCCGGTAGGCCCGCAGCTGGGTCAGGGCGCGAGCTGTGTCACGGCGTCCGCGGCTGGAGGGACGTCGCCGATGCGGTGGATCGTCCGGTCAGCGCGAATACCGCTTCGCTGGCCGGCATGCTTCGAGCCTGACGACTTCCGCCGTGCCCCGGACCCAGTGGAGAGTCTTCGTGTCCCGCTTGCTCTGGCCTCCCTGCGCGTAGTGGCGTAGTATTTTATACAGAACAAGTTGTGAAAATTATCGGTTAACGCAGCCGGTAACCCCGTTGGTCCCAATAGAGCTGGCAGTAAAAGAAATCTGTGATTATGAGCATGGCGGAGCGAACAATACAGACCACCTGGGAGGGCCGTCTGGCCTCTGGCGAAGGTCGGCTGTCCGGTGGTAGTAGCGGGGCGCTGGATCGCCTGCGGGTGACCTGGGCCTCCCGAACCGAGCATCCAGACGGCAAAACCAGCCCGGAAGAGCTGGCTGCCGCGGCGCATTCGTCATGTTTCGCGATGGCATTGGCGTTGAAGCTGGGCGAGAAAAACACGTCGCCCGAGCGGCTGGACGTGCGCTGCACCGTGACCCTCGATGCGGTCGACGGGCTTCCGACGATCGCAACCTCACAGCTGAAGATCAGGGCAAAGGTAGCTGAGCTTGATGAGGATGCCTTCGCCGCCGTGGTGGACGAGGCCGCCGTGCTATGTCCGATGTCACGATTGTTCGCAGGAGCTGAGATCAGCATCGATGCGCAACTCGTTTAGACCTTACATACGAATGACGCTGATTAGCAATAAATTCGGTAACGGAGGCGGCCATGCCTGACTCAGCTCGATCTCACGCTCTCAAGGGCGAGCGCCTGAGGACCGACAGTCGGGTAAAGAATCTAATCGACACACCGGCCCGCGATTCAGACCCAGGGTGCCACGGCCTGGCGCAACCAGCCAAGGTGACTGCTGCCGGAAAAGGGTGCAATGGCTATGGGGAGTACCATTTTCCGGCCAAGTCGGCCCGGGTCCCTAACTTTTATTCAGCTCCCTCGGTCGTCGTAGGTATCGACGGATCGCGGGCGGCCGCCAACGCCGCCGTGTGGGCGGTCGACGAGGCCATCAGCCGCCAGATCCCGCTTCGCCTGGTTTACGTGATTGATCCGGTTAAGCTTTGCGGCGCCGAGGCGGAACATATCCAATATGCTCGTGCCCGCATGGCGTTGTACGCCGCCCGTGGAGCCGTGGAATCCGCCGGGAAACCGGTCAAGATCGAAACCACGATCGTGGTGGGAAAGCCGATTGCCAAGCTGGCCGAAGAATCCTGGTCGGCGCAGATGCTCTGTATCGGGTCACCGAGGATTGCTCATGTATGCCCTAACGACAGTTCGGTCGCGATGGCGTTGCCCAGGTTCGCCCGGTGTCCGGTCGCGGTAATTCGCCCGGCACTGCGTCGCGCTGGTAACCCTAAGGCCGGCCACATCGTTGTCGAACCGCACGACGGCGTTGTGCTGCGGCAAGCCTTCTGGGAGGCAAGTCTGCGGCGAGCGCCTCTACGAGTGGTTTCCTCTTGCAAAGCGGAGGTGCCCGATGACCTCGCGGACGAAACCCTTGTGGCACAACCAGGACTGAATCGTCGTATCCAAGCCTGGAAGCAACTATATCCCGATGTGAAGGTTGAGCCCACCACCATCTGGGGCAGTGTCTGCGAATACCTGGCTAACAATCCCGATCCGGGCAGTCTTTTCGTCGTAGGCACTGAACGCGGCCGTTGTGATTTCGGTAGCCCGGCCCGGGCCGACTGCTCTGTACTCACAGTGGGCCGCAACCGCGTGTAGGGAAGCGATGGCAGGGAATGCGGTGTTGAGTGTCCCAGCCGCGCGCCGAGATTCGGCACCGGGAGGCGACGCACTGGGCTGGCCGGTGCTCGGACCAGAGCTGTTCATCGCGAGACAATCCGTGATCAACACTCACATCTCACCAGCGCTGGAATAGACGATATTCGTCGCGGCGGTGCAATCGACCTGCCAACATTCAGCCGCACCGCATCGCGCAACGTGGGATGAAACCACCTTGCACATGGCTGGGTGGGTCCGAAGCTATGCGTCTAAGAATCGGCGGGCGGCGAACGCCACGTCGCGGGCGGCGTCGCCGGGCGCCTTGGTTGGCGCCATCGCGTGACTGAATACCAACCGCACCACGCTTTCGACCATGATGCCCACCGCGTCGGGGTCACGGTCTGGCCACTGGCCGCTGACCCAGTTGCCGAATAGGTCGATGGCTTTGCGCATCAGCGGCTCGCTGCGGGTGGTCAGCAGTGGCAACATCGACACGTCCCCGGCCGCCCCGGTCAGCGCCGTCTGCAACAGCGGGTCGTCGGCGATCGCCTGCAACGCGAAGGCCGCAGCGTCTTCAACGGCACCGGCGAGATCACCGCGGTGACGGTTGAGGCGTTCGGCGACGCCGTCGAAGAACGCCGAAGTCTCGCGCACGATCAGCGCCAGTCCCAACTCGTCTTTAGTGCCGAACTCACCGTGCAGCGTTTGGCGGCTGGTACCGATCGCCGCCGCAATGGCCCCCATCCGCACCGCGCCCCACCCGCGCTCGGCAACCACCTGCCGGGCGGCATCGAGCGCCAGGTCACGCAGCCGCGCACGGGCGATTGCGCGGGTTTGGACCCGTACCTGCGCGGCGGTCAACACACGCAAACTATAGAGCGTTGGGGACGGAATTAGAAAATTGTCTTGCTAGGTTGACGATTCTGTATTTTTGCCAGACGATTGCTCTGGATCTTCCGATCGCCGGGGAGGGTGCTGATGACGACGTGTGTTCCGCGCGAGCAACGTCCCTACGACCCCGCCGACATCTCGTCACTGCAGTTTTGGTCGATCACCGCCGCCGAGCGGGAAAAGGTCTTCGCCGAGTTGCGCAGGGAGCGTCCCATCTCGTGGCATCGGCCGGTCAAGAACGGTTTGTTCGAAGACCCGAACGATCAGGGTTTCTGGGCGGTGGTACGGCACGCCGAGCTGGTCGAAGTGACCCGCCGCCACGACGACTTCGTTTCCGGCCAGGGGATCTTATTTGAGTCGATGCCGCAGGAGTTACTTGATATCGGGCAGGGCTTCATCGCGATGGACCCCCCGCGGCACACCAAGATTCGCCGGCTGCTGACCGCGGCGTTCACCCCCAAGCAGATGAGCCGCATCGAAGACCACATCATCGCCAACGCGCGCCGCATCGTTGACGACATCGCCGACAAAGGCGAGGTCGACTTCGTCAAGGAAGTGTCGGCGCTGGTGCCTATGCACAACATCTGCGACATGGTTGGCATCCCCGAGGAACACCGAAAGACGATCGCCTACGAGGCGCAGTTCGCCGGGGGCTGGCGTGACCCGAACTTGATGCGCGGCGCTGAGCCGCTATCCCGGCTGCTGCAAGCGGCTGCGACGGTGCGCCAAATCGCCGACGAGCTGATCGCGGAGAGGCGGCGCGCGCCAAAAGATGATCTGCTCACGGCGCTGGTGCAGGCAGAAGTCGACGGCGAACGGCTGAGTGACGATGAGATCTCATCGTTTTTCAACCTGTTGATGATCGCCGGCAACGACACCACTCGGCAAAGCACCAGCCACGGCATGAAGGCACTTACTGACTTCCCCGACCAACGCGCGTGGCTGATGCAAGATCTGCACGGGCGCATGCCCACGGCGGTCGAAGAGACCGTCCGTTGGGCCAGCCCGATCATGACTTTTCGCCGTACCGCCGCGCGTGACTGCGAACTGGGCGGCCAATTCATCACTGAAGGTGACAAGGTGGTGATGTTCTACGCCTCGGCCAACTTCGATCCTGAAGTCTTCGATCACCCAGAACGACTGGATCTTTCGCGTTCACCAAACAAGCACGTCGCGTTCGGTGGTGGGGGCATCCATCACTGCCTGGGCAATCAGCTGGCCCGTCGCCAGCTGGCCGCAACGTTTCGAGAACTGCTATCGAGGCTGCCTGATATCCATGTCGTTGGAGACCCCGTCTACGGTACCGGCAACTTCTTCCACGCCGTGTTGTCGATGACGGTGCGATTCACCCCGGAGAGGTGATCATGAAGATTGTGGTCGACAGGACGCGCTGCTCGTCGATCGGTAACTGCGAGGCAATCGCACCCGACATCTTCGAAATCGCTGACGACGGTGCGCTCAAGATCCTTCAGCCCGACGTCCCGGAGGAGCGCCGGACCGAAATCGAACAAGCCTGCATGGACTGCCCTACCCAGGCGCTGAGCATCGCCGAGTAACCACGATTGCACCCGCATGGCGTCGAAAACCATTGCGAGGAGCACGCAACGAGCCGCCCGGGTGCGAGCACGGCAGCCAGGGGCGATTTCTGCTACCGGATCCGTTTTCCAGTGAGGTAGGCGGTTTCGCCGATCACATCCGCGGCGGCTGATAGTTCAACGCCGTAGCGGGCGAACAGATCAGCGCGGGATATCACATCGATCTGCCAGTGCTGGGCGCGCAACTGCTCTATGAGGTCGCTGGCCTCACTAGTGAACGTCATGGCCGCCATATCTAGGGTGAAGCCGCGCCGGCGCCAGTCCTCGGTGATCGCCGAATCGGCGACGTTTCGCGAAGCGGCGAGGTAGTCGGCGGCGAGCGTGCTGTATGGCGCGCTAAGTCTGGTGATGTCTTGGAAAAGCTTGCCTTGTGCCGTAGCTGGCAGGTACATCAGCAGCCCCTCAGCGGACCAGGCGGCTGGAGCCTCGACGTCAAATCCGGCGGCCCCCAGCGCCGCGGGCCAATCGTCGCGCAAATCGATCGCCACGGTGCGCCGCTCGGCGGTGGGATTAGCGCCGAGTGCTGCCAGCGTTGCCGTCTTGAACTCGATCACCGCAGGTTGGTCAATCTCGTAGATGACCGTGGCGGCCGGCCAGGCCAGCCGGTAGGCGCGCGCATCCAAACCGGAGGCCAAGATAACCATCTGGAACACCCCGGCCCTGGCTGAGCGCAGGAAGTAGTCGTCGAAGAACTTGGTGCGCACCGCGACCTCGTCGATCAGCGAGCGCACCCGCGCGAGCGATTGTTGGTCAATGCCGTCGGTGTCCAACTCGCCGCGGACTTGCTTGGTGAAAAACTCGAGGCCCACCGCCTCGACGAGCGGCTGAGCGAACGGGTCGTTGATTAGGCCGCCGGGCTCTTTGCTGGCTACCGCGCGACCTGCCGCGACCATGGTCGCGGTCGCCCCGACGCCTGTCGCCAAGTCCCACCCGGCGGCATGTTCACCCGACATCTCACCTCCACTCCTAAACCGTTAATCGCGACGCAGCGCAACCAGCCGTGGGGGTGGTGCGTGGGGATGTCCGCATACTCATTTGCCCCCGTGCGCATTCGGCAGACTCAGTATGTCCTTGGCGGGCACTGGCTCATGGCTCGATCAAACTTTGTTTACGGTTACGGCGATCTCATTGCGGCGCAGGGGCGGAACAGTCCACGGCGGATCGTAGAACCATGCCTGCGGTGCGCCGTCGGGCACGAAATCGGTATCTCGCAGTGCGCGCAGCAGCTCCGCGGTGCGTTGTTGGATGGCACCGGGTCGGGGATAGCCACTGAACCGCAGCACTGCGAGGGTCGCCGCCGGTACCGTGACGAGGTGGACCGCGGGGTCATCGGGCTCGGGAAGGGTGTCGAGCGTCCATTTGGTGGGCATGAAAAACCGGATCACCCACCCATCAGCGCCGCGCGCTGCAGAGACCGGTGCGGTCATCGCGATGCGCTCCCCTGTGCTGCTATAGGCCTGCTCTTGGCTGACCGGCGCAGTCATCGCGATCTTCGACCTGGTGCGATTGCCGCCGAAGATGTAGCCAGCCAGCCGCCGGAACCCTTCGCTGCGTGCACGCTCCTCGTCGGCGTCGATCACGGTTTCGGCGGCAATGCGGGAGCCGTAGCGGCGGATCTCGAGGTCACCGATCTTGCGCACGATGACGTAAGGAGGTTCCTCGGTTCCCGCCCGTATCCCCACGATCGAGGCGGCGCCTTCAGCGGCTTGCAGCGCCAGTGAACGTATGCGTCCCAACATGTTTGCTCACCTTTCTGTTCTACTTACGAGCGAGCCACTAAATTCGGAAGAAGACCGCTGGCCTATTGGCCGCGGTTCGGCTAGATGGCGAAATTGTCGTGCGCCAGTTGGCTCGGTCGCCCCGATACTTGGCGTACTAAGCCTGAAACGGGCAGCCACGGATGTGGTGGCCAAGCGATGACAGCCGCTTATGATATCTTTCATCAAATTAAATATTAACAAATTTAAATACGGCATGCGACAGACAGCAGCGATGGCAGAACCACCGGAACGAGAGCTGCTTCCCAGCGGTTGACGAGTCAGCCAACACCATTCGCTCTGTGGTGCGGCTAACCATCAGCAACTCCTGCTGAGCACAACCGGCAGACGAACTGTGGCGCGCCAGCTGGGAAGCATCCGCTGGGCGACATCGACAGCCGCGTCACGCACTCACCATCAACCCGACGGCCAAGCAGCTGCGCGGCCTGGATGGGCGCGCCGCTTAGCTTGCCGGCTGGCCACGACGCTGTCAGAGCCCATTCGTGTGTTCATCGGGCGTGTGTTCATCGGGAGAGTGCACCACTGACGGACGACGGGCTGCGAAAGCATCGGGGTACCCCGCCGGTCTGGCGTTGTCCCGGCCGAAGGGGCGTTTCGCGTAACGCATCGTCGGCACCTCGAACTACGTGATCTGGCCGGGCGAAAGGCATGGTGAAGCGAAACGGGCCTGCCCCGAGAGAGATTCGTCACAGTGGGCGGATCGACGTGTGGGTCGGGCGGACCAGTGGGTAGGTGTAACAGGCGCGTGTCGCCCGCCGAACCAGCCCAGCACATCTCAGGAGGCCATTTCCATGACTGCACCGGACACCACCAGACTGCTCGCGCAACTACGCGCTCTGCTGGACCTGACACACACCGAGATACAGGTCGCAGAGACCCGCATCGTTCAGGCCCGCACCGAGGCCGTGCGCCGCGAACTCACCCAGAACGCTGCCCACGGCCGCGAGCGCGCCGAGGCCCTCGAGGGTGCGATCGGCGCGCTGGGTGGCTACCCCGACGTGATCGGTCCGTTCCTCGGCCGCGCTGCGGCAGCGGTCAAAGCACTGACCGAGCAGGCCCAGCCGTTCGATGAGGCGCTATTGGGTGACCTTGCCCTCGAAGACCAGCTGCTCGACCGGGCGCGTTACACCAAGGCGCTGGCGGTTGCCGCGAAGCGTCGGGACATCGAAGAGCTGGCGGACCGCCTAATCACCGCCCATTCGGCGACCGTGGACTGGCTGACCACGGTGCTCGCGGAGGATGCGTTAGGCGGGCCGGCTGCGCTTCGGCGTACCCCTCTGCAAACGGCCGCGGGGGCCGCGGTAAAGCTCGTCAACTTGCCGGTTGCCTGGTCGGCCCGTGGAGTCGACCGGACGGTGCAGGCTCTCCGCTCCACAGGTCCCGCGCTCAACGACCTCGTCAAGCGAGGGGGGAATGCCGGTGAGATTGCCGCAAAGGCGCTGTCCGCGTCGCAGAACGCGGCTCTGAAGGCCGCGGAGCGCGTCACCCGCTCTGAAGGGGCCGATCGGGCCGCCGATGCACTTCACTCGAGTCGCGCCGCCGTCGGCGTGCTCGACGCCAAGGAGCTGCCGATCCGCAACTATGACGACCTAACCGTCAACGACGCGGTGGCGGCGATCAAGAACTTGACCGACGCAAACGACGTTCGGGTGATCATCGCCTATGAAGAGGCGCACAAGAACCGGCAGCGCGTCGTCTCTGCGGCGCAAACGCGCGTCGCCGCAATTGCACAGGAGGTTGTCGGCATCAACTAACTCCAGCCCAAGGTTGAGTGCCTGGCCTTTGTGGCCGGGGCACTTGGCAGGCGGATGAGTGTTTGGTAACCAAGCGGGCCGACGAATCAAGGTAACCCCTTATCTCGAACAAATATCGTGGCCACACCTCCGCGGATCCCATCAACCTGCACCCTACTGACCGTGTGGCTAGCGGAAATGCCTCGTCGTAGGTCATCAGGTAGTCGCAGCCGAGTCGGACGGCGGCGGCCGTGGTTCGCCCGGTGCGGGTGCCGTTGACGCGCGAGGTCGGCGGCCTGGCATGCGAGGAATCGGTCGAGATCGGTCCATCTCGTCGATGGCGCGGCGAACCAGCCGCGCACCTAGCTCGTGCAAGGCCCTGCTGGCCTCTCGCACGATGCTGGGCAGTTGACCCCGGCCTCAATGAGCGCACACGCCGCGAGCACCACGCGGTCATCATTGATGGCGTCGAATAGCGCTTTCACGCTCTCCCGACGTGGCCGCGAGTTGTCGTTATGCGGCTCGCGGCCGGCCGCCCTGATGCACAGGTCGCCCCACCCGGTACCGATCTCGAGCACGTGCGTGCCGGGCCCGACGCCGGCCGCGTCGAGCAAGCGGTCGATCTTTCGCCGTTGGACCCCAGCCAAGTCGTCCCACGATGCGGGCAGAGCGGTGAACAACCCACTCGAGTACGTCATGGCCTCGTCGAGAAACTCGAATAGCCCGTTCGACAGATTGTGGTGATGAGAAACCTTGCGCTGCAACCACTTACGACTAACGTTTCGACGAATGTGGTTGCGCACAAAGATGATCGGCCGATAAGCCATAGCTGTCAAATCCGGCGGGTGAGGGCGTCCGGCCGGTGAAATGAGCATGGACGGTGACGTTCGGTCGCCGGCGCCGATCACCGTGCTGTCGAGGGAAGACAAGCCGCAGCGGCAGGCGAGCAGCCGCCCGGCGCAGCAACCGGTCGGCGACCACCGCCGATGCTATGGTGACGGATCCGGACGGCACGTGCACCACCGTCGGCCAACGTTCGAATCGATTCGTAAAGAAGGCATTCGGCTGAGGCAGCGCGAATCGCTTCACCACCGGGACTCCGTGCCACCACAACGTGGCTCCCTGAATACGAATGCGCAACGTCACCATCAGCGGCGCCAGGGGCGCGACAATCTGTCCGCAATCAAAATCCGCGTATAACACCTTGCGGAGCCAGGGTTGGCTCGGCAGCAAGGCGGAGCAGGTCATTCGGCTACTTTGGCGGAACTCGCTAGGAGTGGAACATGGCTGCCGTCGTGGTGCCCCTTGTGCTTTGCGCGTCGATGCGATCGTTGAGGCAGCCATGCAGTGAGCGACGTTGACGAGATTGTCGGCCTTGATGATTCGTCGGCGCCTGGGGGAGCTGCATGGTGCACGGACATCACCCAGCATCCCGCCCGCGCGGGCAAGATCTACTGCTGCGCCATCCTGGACTGCTTCTCAAAGATGATCGTTGCGCCAACCTTCTCGACTACAGCCGATATCGCCTTTAGACAACCATGCGGTCAACACGGCGTTGCCACCAAACCTTGTCGCGCAACAACTCTGCGTGCCGATCACGGCTCACGGTTCACCACATCGGTGTGGCATTCCGTGTTAGGGACATCGACTTCGACTTCGAGCGTTCCGAATTCGCCGGCTTGATACGCGTAACGCGTGGGTTCGGTGCCGGCGATGATGCGGTAAAGGGGTTGAAATGCATGGGCTTCCATCCAGGCGTTGGGGTTGGCGAGTAATCGAGAGATCGCGGCAATGACCACTTGTTCGAGGCGCACGACCTTGGCGCCTCACCGCGCCAAGGTGAGCGCGACCTTGGCACCGATGCTGGGGGCCGCGCCGGTGACGAGCGTGGACTTACCGGCCAGCGGTAACCGAGTCGTGGTGCTTGCTTTCCTTGAAAAAGTGGCGACGCAGGGCGGCGGCGAGGGCGCGGTCGAGTGTCCGGTCGGGCAGGAACCGCGCCAATTGGATCAGTGCGGCGTCGCGGCCGACGGTGTAGCGAGTGCGCGGCTTGCGCGCGGTCACTGCTTTGGCGATCACCTTGGCCGCGGCGTCAGCGGGCAGGCCCAACGTGGTGTGCGACGCGGTCTGCGCGGTGATGGCGTGCATTAGCCCGCTGTAGCGCTGGCTTTGTTCGGGCGTCATGGCCGACGCCAGCTCCTGGGCGGTGGCGATCGCCCGGCCGGCCATTTCTGTGCGCACGGCGCCCGGTTCGATCACGACCACCTGGACGCCGAACGGGGCGAGTTCGCGTCGCAAGGAGTCACTGACCGCTTCGAGCGCGAACTTCGTCGCCGCGTACGGACCATAGGTGGCCATGGCGACCTTGCCACCCACGGAGCTGATGTTGACCACGCGACCCTTGCTGCTGATCAGGGTCGGCAGAAGCGCCTGGGTAACGGCGATGTGACCGAAGAGGTTGACCTCGAACAGGCGTCGCCACTCGCTGATCGCGAAGGCCTCGACCGGTACGTTGACCC
>NZ_CAXUCH010000002.1:0-20755 GCF_964249325.1 uncultured Mycobacterium sp.
GCGACAATGCCCCACGCACCACCCATGACTTGACACCACCTACAGCCAGCTAGTCGATTCGGGCGACCTCGTGCCGCCACACGGCGTCGACGTTGAAACCGGGGCCTAAGTCAGGCAGGTCGTCCCAATCCCGCTCGTCGATGTCGCGCAGGCTGCCGCCGGCCGCCCGCACCCGCAACGACATGCGCGCAAGCGCGTCAAGGCTGATCGCCTGCAACACGGCCTGCTGCACAGTGCTTGCGGCACTGGTGATTCCGTGGCCGCGACAGATGACAATCGGCTGACCGCGCATCGCGGCCACCATTTCCTTGCCTAGCGCGGAGTTTCGGATCAACGCCGCCCGCTCGTAAACGGGCACTCCGTCGCGCGCCAGCCGTGCCCCCGCAATGTCGTAGGCGCCGTAGATCGGTCGCATGGTGATGCCGGCGAGATCGGCGGCGACGACGGCCGCGGGGTGCAGATGGGCGACTGCACGCTGATGTGGTTGCGCGAGCAGCGTTTCGACGTGGATGGCAAGCTCGTTGGGCACCCGGTAGCCGTCGAGTTCGCCGGCTGCGCCCTCGGTGCCGTCGAAGCGGATGAGCCGGATGTCGCTGGGCCGGGTGAACGCCACACCGGTATCAGTGTCGCTGCGGCAGCGGACGAGCAGCCGCTCGTCGTCGACGCGCAGGCTGAGGTGACCGAGAATGCCGTCAACCAATCCGCGGGCCGCCGCAACCCGGCAGGCTTGGGCGACCAACGCGCGCTGCTCCTGCAGGTCCGTCACGACAGCGCTCCGAGGCCGAACCCGCCGTCCGGGTGCGCGGTTTCACCAGTGATGCCGCGCGACCGGTCCGAGGCGAAGAACACGAAACTCCACGCGTGGTCTTCGGCAGACAGCGCAACGTTGAGCGGGTTGCGCGCGGCCAGGTCGCGGGCGCGGTTGGGGGCGTCGTCGAGGCGGATCTCGTCCAGCCCGAGGCTGGAAAGCCCCCGCAGGTCGGTGCCGAGTGTGCCGCCCGGTGCCACACCGTTGACCCGTATTCGCGGCGCCAGCTCATAGGCGAGGGTGGTGACCAGCCCGCGCACCGCGAACTTCGACGACACGTACAGCACCCCACCGCGTCCGGGATAGAACGACGACGCCGACTCGGTCAATATGATCGAGGACCCGTCTTCGGCTTGCAGCGCGGGTAAAGCTGCTTTGACCGATTGCAGAAGGCTGAGCACGTTGGCCTGAAACATCTCATCGAAAGCCGCCGAAAGGTCGTCGGCGTCGATGTCGCCGATTCCCTTGTAGAAGTCGAAGACTCCGACACAGTTGACCAGGGTGTCGAGTCCGCCGAAGGCCTCCACCGCAGTGGCGACCGCCAGATCGTTGGCTGCGCGGGTGATGGCGTCGCCTTCTACTACCGGCACTTTTTTCAGGTCGTGCCGCACCGCGTCGCATTTATCCGCATCACGTTCCAGCACGGCGACTTTCGCGCCTTCGGCGTGGAACGCGTCGACGACGGCCCGGCCGATTCCTGAGCCGCCGCCCACGACCAGCGCGCGCTTGCCGTCCAGCCAGTCGGTCATGGTTGCTCGTCCGGGTCGGGCATCAGCGGGCCGTTGACGTTGCCCACCATCGCCGCCAGGGTTCGGGTGTTCTGCCGGGTGAGCGCCTCCACTTCGAGCGCGTCAAGGCTGATGCACTGTCCGTAGCGAGGCGCGGTGATCTACAGCCGTGACCCGTTGCGGGTGTCGACTCGGCGCAACACCACTTCGGTGAATTCGTTGGCAATGGTGATCGGTTCACCTACCGCGCCGTTGATCAATTGGGCAAGTTGGTCTGTCATAAAAACACCGCCAGGTTCTGCATGCGCAGCACCGACTCGTCGACGAGAATGGTGCGCCGCGCGAGTTTCCATTGTGCGCCGCAGCGGCGCAGCACGTCTTGTCGTCCACACGACACCAGTGCCGCCTCGTTGACGTCACCGCGACTGCGGAACAACAGTTCGGCGGATTCCACGACCAGATGCGCGTCGTCGTGGCCGGCGAAGGTGCGCACATTCGTGACGAAGTGGCGCAGCCGCGATGGCGGATCCTCAGTCCAGGCATGCTCGGTCGTAAACCGGGCAACCCGCCGGCTCAGCGAGTACTTGTTCTCGTCGAAATGCGCCATCCCCGGCAACGTATCGAACCCGGCGCCAAGAGCGGTGGTGACACGCACCGGCATGACGTAGCGGATGTCATCGGTCAGCGAGTCCAGCCATGCGCCATAGTCCTGGGCGTCGAGCAAGTATGCCTCGTCGACCAGGAATTGGTGCGCCTGGAGGTGCCGAATGTCGTCGAACGGCAGGGGCTTTCGAGGCGTCATGGCGTCTGAAGATAATCTGCCCACAGCTTGAGCAGCTGGCGTTGGTTGTTTTCGTTATAGCCCACCTGCGCGTGTCCCGGGCCGTGAAACGATTCGGCAGAAAGCGCCTCCACCACCGGGCGGTCGTCGCCTAGCAGTCCCATCCGGCTGTTCAGCAGCAGCCGACGTGCCATCGAACCGCCCGCAGTGTTCGTCAGCGACACCCAGTTCTCGACGTCGTCTTGTTCGAACATGCCTGTCGACCCGAAACACATCAGGTAGGCCTGATAGGACTTGTGCTTGTATTCGGGGGCCGCTGCGGAGTCCACGGCGAACCACGAGCACACTTCTGTCTCGTTCTCGCTGATCGGTTGCCACAGGCGAATTGAGATGAACGGCACCACGTGGTCCTCTCCGATTTGGGAGCCGTCGCCGACCTTGGGCCAGTTGTGCACGAAGCTGAGGTTGGGGAAACAGGAGGCAGCCGAGATCATGAACCCGTCGTCGCCGATCATCCGTTGCTGCTGTGGCGTCCAGACGTCTTTGGTCCGGGTGATCATGTCGTCGGGGTAGCCGACGTAGCGCATGCGTTCTTCGAAGCCGCCAGGCGGGAGCTTGTAGGTGGTGCCGCCGCCGCTGCCGGCCCAGTAGGTGGCGCCGTCTTTGCGTTTCTGTGCTTTGGGCTCACGGAAAAGCCCGATCTCGACGATCGAGGTGTGGGTGTGGGGCGTGTGGTACATGTCGCCGGCGAAGTTTTCGGCGCCGATCTTCCAGTTGGCCTTGATCCGCCAACGCTGGGGTCCCCGTACTTCGAGGCCTTGCCGGCTCTGCTTGGTGTAGAAGTCCAGATAGAACGTGAAATCGCCGAGAAAGTCCTCGAGCGGTTGCGCGTGCGGATCCATGCTGATGAAGATCAAGCCGTTGTACGTGGCCAAATTCGGTGCAGCAAGCAAGGTTTGGCTTTGCTTGGCCAAGCCGTCGTCGCCGCCGTAGGCCTCGCGGTGAAACGGAAGCCCAATGAGCCGGCCGTCGTTGCGATAGGACCAGCCGTGGTAGGGGCAGCGGAAGTTCGACGCATTGCCCATCTCGGCGCGGCACAACTGCATTCCGCGGTGAAGGCACATGTTGAACAGGGCACGTACAAGGCCCGCAGAATCGCGGGCGATGATGAACGAGTCGCCGAGCACTCGACGCACGACGTAGTCGCCGTCATGGGGGATCTCCGACTCGTGGGCGACGAATATCCAGCTCCGGCTGAACAGCCGCTCTTTTTCCAGCTCGAAGGTTGCCTGGTCGTTGTAGATGTGGGCCGGAATCACCCCGCGGCGGACGCTGTCGAAGACCCGGTGATCGACCATGTCATCCTATCTGCTATGCAGAGAGCTTTTCTGCTAAGAAGAGCATGCCGCAGGACGACGGGTGGGTCAAACCGTTGCCGCGGTCGGGCTCCCTGTGAGTTGACTGCGTAAAGCGATGAACTAGAACTGAACCAGCAAAGCGCCCTGCTGGGACTTACCGGCGCTAAGGCCGGCGAACCGCAAATGCGGAGATCAGTCAGCGCCAACTTGGGCATATCCAGAGGCTTGCGTAAAGTATCGTCGTCTGCCACCGCGTCTGAGGAAGGAACGGTGCCCATGGTTCAGCGCTCCGACCGTCAGCTCCAGAAGATTGGGGCCCGAGTGCTGGCGTTCATTGGCCGTCAGGAGTGGCTGGATCGTCCGAGTTACCGGCTCGAGCACGGGCTCAGCTTCGCCTACAACGCGCTGGGAGGTGCGCGCGACCGCGTCACCAACACGTTGAACGGCGTCTGGCTCGGGCATCCGGTCCATCCGCCGTTGGCGTCGCTGACCAGTGGGGCGATCGGCACGACCGTGGCGCTGGACGCGATCAGCATGCTGCCGGGCCGACCCCGCTCCGAGGTGCTTGACGCGTCGCGGCTCGCGTCGCGGGCGCTGGGCCTGGGCATCGTGGCGAACCTCGGGTCCGCGGTTACCGGCGTGACCGACTGGCAGCACACTCACGAGGAAGAGCGCCGCATCGGGCTGGTGCACGGCGTACTGAACCTTGTGGCCACGGTCCTCTACATGGTGTCGTGGTGGGAGCGCCGCCGCGGCCGCCACGTGTGGGGAATCGCGGTCAGCGCCGTCGGGTACGGAATCACCGTCGGCAGCGGCTACCTGGGCGGTGCATTGGTGTTCGAATCAGGTATCGGCATCGACCAATCCGGTAAGCGGCTGCGCACCGCAGAGTGGACGCCGGTGCTGCCGGTGGACTCCCTGCATGACGGTAAGCCGCAGCGGGTCGAGGTGGACGGTGTGGGACTAGTGTTGTGCCGCAATGGCGATGGGCAGGTGACGGCATTCGGCGAGTTCTGCCCGCATCTGGCCGCACCGATGGCCGACGGCTGGATCGATCGGGGCCGGATCGTATGCCCATGGCACGGTTCGCGTTTCGATGTCGAGTCCGGAGAGGTGCTGCGTGGCCCGGCGGCGGCTCCGCTGCCGTGTTATCAGACGCGGATCAACGACGGGATGATCGAGCTGCGTGGCGACGGCCAGCATGCCCTCGCGGCGGCGGAAGGAGTGGCTAAGTGAACGCGTACACGGTGCTGCAGGACCACCACAAAGTGATCAAAGGGCTGGTCAAGAAAATCAGCGCGACGCCACCGGATAGCGCTGAGCGCCAAGAATATCTCGACGAACTGCTCGTGGAGTTGGACATCCACTTTCGCATCGAAGACGACCTGTATTACCCAGCGCTGTCGGCGGCCGGCGACTTGATCGCGATCGCGCATGCCGAGCATCGCCAAGTCATCGACCAACTGGCAGTGCTTCTGCGGACGCCGCCGAGCGCGCCCGACTACGACGACGAATGGCGTTCCTTCGCGATGGTGCTTGAAGCGCATGCGGACGAAGAGGAGCGCGACATGATCCCCGCTCCGCCGCCGGTGCAGCTCAGCGACGAAGACCTCGACACGCTCGGTAACCAGATGGCCGGTCGCATCAAGGAATTGCGTGACTCGACCGTCCACAAGCTGCGGGTCAAGGGCAGAAAGGCGCTGCTGCGGGCGATGTAGCCGAATACCGCTCAGCGCCCACCGATTCCGGCCATCATCATCGGAGTGAATACCCGCCTGTTCTCGCGCAAGCGGGCGCTGGCAGCGTCGGCGTCTTCGGCCGACAGCAGGCCGGCTTGGACAACAGCGTCCCGCACGCTTTCGAAAGACAACCTGAAGAAGTCGAAGCTCTGCGAGCTGGAGTCGATCACCCGAGCGCGCCCCTCACCGCGAATGTCGGACAGGCCCGCGGCGGCCATGTCGTCGAAGAGGCGGCGGCCATAGCGCGGTTCGAAGCCGGCTCGCTGCATGAAGGTGATGATCGCCTCAGTAACCCGCTCGAACTGCGGATCGGCGTCGTCGAGTCCGAACCCGGTCCAGTCGTAGTCCTCGACAACCAGCCAGCCGCCAGGCCGTAGTGCTGCGGCCAGCCGCGCGAGAATCTGGCGGCGCTCCGTGAGATGTTCGAGCACCAGCCGGGCATGCACCAAGTCGAACTCGTCTTTCGACAGTTCGTCGGTGCGGAGATCCAGGCGGCGGATGACGATCGCGTCGCCGGCGAGCGGTTCGATGAACCGCGTGTCGATGTCGATCGCCGTGACCATGGCGCCGCGGTCGGCCATCCACTGCACCAGTGAGCCGCCACCCGCCCCGACCTCGAGGCATCTCCAGCCGGCGGCGATGCCGAGCTCGTCGAGCAGGGCCTGGCTGCCGGGATCCCAGAGGCTCTCAATACCGGCCAGCCGCGCCCGCTCCTCGGCGAAGCCCTGGTCGTACACATACTCATGTGGCACGGCTTAAGGCTATTGCGGTCAATCTGGTTGAGCCCGCCCGGTTGGATGGTTAGCGTCACGCTTAATGGAAGCTGCAGCGGAGCGCGTCGGATCCCAACGTGACATCACAGCGGAGGTCGCGCGCATCGCAGCCGGCTACCAGGGGGGAGAAACCCAGCCGCGGCTGAACTACCCGCCCTACCGCAGTAGCGCGTTGCGCCATCCGGAATCTCCGTTCGTCCGCGTGGACCCGGAGCAGATCGAGCGTTCGGCTCCGTGTTTCGGTCATCGCGACGTCGAGCCGCTCGACGCAGACCTCACCGCCGGCCATGCCGGAGAGCCGATCGGGGAGCGCATCATCGTGACCGGGCGGGTAGTTGATACAGCGGGCAGACCGGTGGCGGGCCAGCTCGTCGAGATTTGGCAGGCAAATGCCAGTGGCCGCTACCACCACCAGCGCGACCAGCATCCAGCCCCACTGGACCCGAATTTCACCGGCGCAGGCCGCTGCCTGACCGAACCCGACGGAAGCTACCGGTTTTTGACCATCAAGCCCGGCCCTTATCCCTGGCGCAATCACCACAACGCCTGGCGCCCGGCGCATATCCACTTTTCCGTCTTCGGAACGGCTTTCACGCAGCGGTTGGTTACCCAGATGTATTTCCCGGGCGATCCGCTCTTCGGGTTGGACCCGATCTTTCAATCCATCGTCGACCCCGCTGCCCGCAGCCGGCTGATCGCCACCTATGACCATGCCGTCACGGTGCCCGAATACGCGACCGGCTACCGCTGGGACATCGTGCTGGGTGGAACTTGGACTGCGACCGATGGCTAGCCTGGTCGAGACCCCGGCGCAAACGGTCGGCCCGTTCTTTCACCGCGCCTTGCCATATGACGGCGACAGCGCCTTGGTCACCGACGCCCACGCGGGCGCCGTCCACTTACACGGAATGGTTTACGACGGCGCCGGCGATCCAGTCCCCGACGCGCTGGTGGAACTGTGGCAGCCCGACTCCGACGGCAATGTCGTCCAACAGCCGGGCTCACTGCGACGCGACGGCCGGACGTTCACGGGGTGGGGCAGGTCGGCGACCGACCCAGGCGGGCGCTACCGCTTCAGCACGGTGGCGCCGGGGTCAGCGACTCCTGGGCGACCAGCGTTCTTCGCGATCGCGGTGTTTGCGCGGGGACTGCTGAACCGGTTGTTCACCCGGGCATATTTGCCGGGCGGCGACTTCGAGGCCGATCCGCTGCTGGCCGGTCTGGACCCCGCCCGCCGCCGAACCTTGATCTGCATCGGCGAAGCCGATGCGGTGTATCGCTTCGACATCCACGTTCAGGGCCGCAACGAGACGGTATTTCTGGATCATCGCGGTGGTCGCCGATGACCAACTTGCTGTGGCCCGGAGACGGGCGCGCCGGCGATCTCATGACCGACCGGGCGCTGCTGCAATCGATGGTCGCGGTGGAATCTGCTTGGCTGAAGGCCTTAGTCGACGCCGGCCTTGCCCCCGTCGGGTGCGCCAGCGTTGACCTGTCGCAGCTGGTAGGGGAGCAGGATTGCGACACGCTTGCCGAAGCTGCCGAGGACGGCGGCAATCCGGTCACCGGTCTGGTCGCGTTGCTGCGTGAACGGGCCGCACCGGCGGTGCGCTGGTGGGTCCACCGCGGCCTCACCAGCCAGGACGTTCTCGACACCGCGCTGATGCTGGGTATCCGGGCGGTTGTCGAACATCTGAGAAAGCTGGTGGTGGAACAGATTTCGGTATTATCCGGGCTTGCGGCAACCCATCGCAGCACGCCGATGATGGCCCGCACCCTGACCCAGCACGCAGTGCCCACGACGTTCGGGGCGAAAGCCGCCGGGTGGCTGAACGGTGTCATCGACGCCTATCGGCAACTAACCGCGCTTGCTACCCCCGCCCAGATCGGCGGTGCCGCCGGAACATTGGCCGCCACCACGGAGTTGGCAACGCTTGCCGGCAGCACCGACGACCCTGCGGAGACGTCGGTCCGGCTCGCTCAAACTGTGGCCAGTGCAATGGGTTTGGACGCCCGAATGCCCTGGCATACCACCAGGACACCGGTGACCGCCGCCGCAGATGCACTGGTCGGGTGTACCGACGCCTGGGGCCATATCGCGTCGGACGTCGTTATCCTGGCCCGCCCCGAGATCGGTGAGCTGAGCGAACCCGGCGGCGCAAACCGGGGCGGATCATCGACAATGCCGCACAAGCGCAATCCCTTGCTGTCCATCTTGATTCGGCGGGCCGCCATCGCCGCACCCCCACTTGCCGCGACACTGCACACCGCGGCGGCGTTGGCGAACGACGAACGCCCAGATGGCTCTTGGCATGCCGAATGGGACACGTTGCGCACCTTGGCTCGCCGCACGGTCGTCGCCGGCTCACAATGCAGCGAGCTGCTGGCCGGTCTGCAAATCAATTCGGGTCGGATGGCTGAAAACCGTGCTGCAGAGCATGTTTCGAGTGAGCAACGGACTATCGCCGATTTCGTCGGGAAGCACCCGTCGGCAACCTATTTCGGCGCCGTCGACCGTGTCGTCGACGAAAGCCTGACACGGGCGCGGTCGATACTGCAGGACAACTCGTGAGCCCGCCCACCATCCGCGGCTCGGAGTTGGGCGGCGCACCCGGCCTACCGACCTTGGTGGTGGGGCCGTCGCTGGGCACATCGGTGCACGCGTTATGGGCCGCATCGGTGGAACGGATGGCGGACATGTACCACGTCGTCGGGTGGGATCTTCCCGGCCATGGCAACAGCCCACCACCGCGCAGCGCCTTCACCATCGAAGAGTTGGCTGCCGGCGTCGTCAAGTTCTTGGATCACACAATCGGCACACGCCGATTCATCTATGCGGGCGTCTCGGTTGCCGGTGCGGTCGGGCTGCAGCTATTGCTCGGACATCGTGAACGCATCGTTTCCGCCGCGCTCATCTGCACCGCGGCACGAATCGGCGATCCCGACGACTGGAAGAGCCGAGCGCAGGTGGTGCGGTCGGCCGGCACCGGCGAGGTCGTGGCCTTGTCGGTGCGGCGGTGGTTCGCGCCGGGGTTTTTCGAGCGAGATCCCACTTCGGCACGGGCGCTACTGGAGACGTTGCGGCAGGTCGACGACGACGGCTATGCCCGTACCTGTGAGGCGCTCGCCGAATTCGATGCCCGCAACCGCCTCGGTGAAATCGACACCCCGATCGTCGCTGTGGCTGGTGCACACGACATCGCGACGCCGCCGGATTCGGTGCGCATCATCGCCGCCAAGGTTGCGCGCGGGCGGTTCGTCCAAGTGGCCAACGCCGCTCACCTGGTGCCCGCTGAGCAACCCGGCCGGATCGCCGACGTGCTGGCGAAGCTGGGGAAGCGCAAAACATGACCGTTGTCATCACCGACTCAGCTGCAGCCGCCGTCGACGGTATCAAAGACGGCTCCACCGTTTTGATCGGCGGGTTCGGCATGGCGGGCATGCCCGCAACACTCATCGACGCCTTGATCCAGCAAGGTGCAACCGATCTGACGGTGGCGAGTAACAACGCCGGAAACGGTGACACCGGACTGGCTGCATTGCTGGCCGCGAGGCGAGTCCGCAAGATCATGTGTTCTTTTCCACGCCAGCATGATTCGTGGGTATTCGACCGGCTGTACCGCACTGGGCGCATTGACTGGAGCTGGGTTCCCCATGGCAACCTCGCGGAGCGGTTGCGCGCTGCCGGTGCCGGTATCGGCGCATTCTGCTGTCCCACCGCTGTGGGCACGCCGCTGGCCGAGGGGAAGGAGACGCACGATCGACGGCCGGGACTATATGCTGGAGTACCCGATTCACGGTGACTACGCGCTGATCGGCGCCGGAAAACGTCGTCACCCCAAGCATTTACGTTGATCGGATTTTTTGCAGACGGGCGGTGCCGTGACTACTGTCGAGCATCTCGATCGTGGTCCGCTCAGCCGCGACGAGTTGGCCGCAAGGGTGGCTGGCGATATCCCGGCTGGCTCAGTGGTCAACCTGGGCATCGGTCTGCCGACCACAGTGGCGGACTACCTGGCACCGGACGCCGGATCCTGCTGCACACCGAGAACGGGATGCTGGGCATGGGCCCGCAGGCCGTCGGCGACGAGATCGATCCCGATCTGATCAACGCCGGAAAGCTCCCGGTCACCGAATTGCCCGGTGCGGCGTACTTTCACCACGCCGACTCGTTCGCGATGATGCGCGGTGGACACCTCGACGTCGCGGTGATGGATGCCTTTCAGGTGTCTATCGTGGCGACCTCCCCAACTGGAGCGCCGGAGCCCCGGGCGACATCCCGGCCGTCGGCGGTGCGATGGATTTGGCCATCGGCGCCAAAGCCGTGTTCGTGATGATGTCGCTATTCGGCAAGGACGGTGCCGCCAAGCTGGTCCCGCGTTGCACCTATCCGCTGACCGGCATGCGCTGTGTAAGCCGGCTCTACACCGACTTCGCCACCTTCGACCTCGACCCGAAGGCGGGCCCCACCGTGCGCGAGACCTTTGGCATCAGCGTCGCGGATCTGGCGGCGCAGCTGAAAATGCTTGGCGCAACTGAAGTTTTGTCCCGCGGCGCTACGGCTTATCGCAGGTCAAATTGACGGCATACTTTGGGCGGCGAAGGCTTTGCGCAAAGCCAGTGTGCGCACGTCGATTAACCTGGTTAGGTCGCTTGCGGTCACGATGCCCACGACCTGACCGCGATCGACCACGAGCGCACGCCTGGCGCCCCTTTGCGCAAGCCGTTCCAGCAAGGTGGTCAACAGCTCATTCGGCGCAGCGGTGACTACCTGGTCCATCGGCACGGCGGCGTCACGCACCAATGTCGTGGCGCGTTCCATCACCGGCACCTGGCGCAATTGCGTCAGCGTGATCAATCCGATGATGCTGCCACCAGCGCCCTCTACTGGATATGCGGAGTGGCGGTCGCCCAAAACATAAGACTGGATGAAGTCGTCCACGTTGATCCATCCGGGAGCCGTGCGTGGGTTGGCGCTCATCGACTCTGACACGCGCACTCCGGCCAGAGACTGAAGCGTCAAAAGTCGGCGTTCTTCGCCATGCGCGGCGGTAAGCAAAAACCAGCCGATGAACGCTGTCCATATCCCGGTAAGGAACATCCCGGCCAAAAAGTCGATCAGCCCTAACCAGATGAGGGCGTAGGCGAGGATGCTGCCGCCCCGGGCCGCGCCGATCGCTGCGCGGGCCTTGTCGCCGTGGCGGCGCCACAAGTACGCGCTGAGGATACGACCACCGTCCAGAGGGGCACCGGGCAGCAGGTTGAACACGCCCAGCAAAAGGTTGATCCCGGACAACCACCAGGCGACGCTGACGGCCACATTCGCCGCCCCCAAAACCTGTAATACCGCGGCCAGTCCCGCGAAGACTCCCGCCAGCGCCAGGCTGGTCAACGGACCTGACACCGCAATCTGGAACTCCGCTTGGGGAGTTTTCGTTTCGGCGCCCAAACGAGTGACCCCTCCCAGGAGCCACAGCGTCACATCGGACACAGGTATGCCGGCGCGGCGGGCGAAGACCGCATGCATCAGCTCGTGCGCCAGTAATGACGCGAGGAGCACGACAGCACCGACGGCGCCGGCCAGCCAATAGGTCCGCGCCGAGTGGCCGGGCGCGGTGGAGGGCAGGGTGCTGGCCAGGCTCCACGTGAACAGCAACAGAATTACCAGTACGCTCCAATGGGCGCTCAGACGGAAACCCGCCACTTTTCCCAGGCGTATGCGGTCATCCATCTCGAATCTCCAGATCTCTTCTAGGAAGCAACGATTCCGATTCGTCGGCGCTAATGTCCCCGGGCAACAATTACCGGCACCTGCGCCGCCTGTGCCACTGCGGTGCTCACCGATCCGAGCAGCATTCCGGCGAATCCGCCACGGCCATGACTGCCGACGACGACGAGCTGCGCCTGCTCCGAGCGGTCGAGCAGGTGAGCGGCGGGCCTGGCATACACCACCGCGCGGTGCACGGTGACGTCCGGGTACCGTTCCTGCCAGCCCGCTAACCGTTCAGCAAGAATCTCTTCGGCCTGCGTTTGCAGCCCCGACCATTCGATGCCCGAGACATGCGCTATCTCCGCATCGCTCCAAGCGTGGATGGCCAGCAAACCGACTCCCCGCAACGATGCCTCCTCGAACGCAATCGCGGTCGCCAGCTCCGATGCCGGTGATCCGTCGACCCCGAGCAGCACCGGTGCATGCACGGCGCGCGGCGTCGGTGAAGCCGCGGAATGAATTACAGCGACGGGGCAGCGGGCATGATGGACCAGCCCGGTACTCACCGATCCAAGCAGCAAGCGTTGCAGGGTGCCCAGCCCGCGAGCACCTACCACCACCATGTCTGCGTCTTTGGACATGTCGACCAGCGTCGGCACGGGCCCGGAAAAGAAGAATTGGCTGTCGATTTCGGCCGGTCGACCGCCGACGCGGCGCCCTTCAGCTAGCTTGACCGCATCGTTGATGATGCTGCGCGCGTCGGCTTCCTGCCGTCGGCAGAACTCGTCAAGTGCTGGGACAGTGGGCCAGGGCAGTGTCGGTGCGGGCATAGCGCGGACGACGGTGAGCCGGAGCTTTCGCATCGCTGCTTCACGCGCAGCCCACTGGACAGCTGCATCGGAACCAGTTGACCCGTCGATACCGACCACGACGCCGAAATGTCGTTCCTGATTGTTCATATGGCTGGCCCTGCTAGGAAAACGGCGGCACGATAGGTTATTTCACGGCGAGGCATTTGACGCCGATGTCGCGGTCCGTGATCGTCCCGTGCAGACGATCGTCGTCACCGCAGATCGGCAGAGCGCCTACGCCGAGTTCGTGCATGTGTTTCGCTGCGATAGTTAGGGTTTCGCCCTCGCCGATACAGGTGGCTCGGGCATGCATAATGTCGCGGGCGGTGGTCATGGTTTCTCCCGGTCGCTCACCATGGCTGCTTTCTGCTTTCTCACGCTATGGCGGCGTAGTTCTGCTTCCTAGGGCCGTTAGGCCCTGCTACCCGGAGACTTTTGACAACTTAGAAGTCGATTAGCGGCGCCGACCAGTGAACGAGAGTTCCACCCTCCGGTGATGAGGTGATGCGGCACATGCCGCCGTCCTGCTCGGCGCGCCGACTCATATTGGCCAGACCGCTTTGGCGCTGGTTGTTGTCCGGGATGCCGCAGCCGTCGTCAACAACGTCGATGCTGATTTCGTTCGCGACGGTTACTTCGATCGTGAGATGGGTGGCGCCGGAGTGCCGGACAGCGTTGCTGACGGCTTCGGCGACGACGGCTTCGGCGTGCTGAGCTCGCGTGCGATGGTGCCCTGTACATCCATGCCGATGGCGAATAGCCGTTGGATGACTTGATCGTGCAGGTTGTGCGCAATGCGTTCGCGATCGGCCAGTATCGACAGCTCGTCTCTACTACTGGGCAGCGCGGCGACGAATGACCTTAAGCGGTGGGACTTCTTTCTCTATCTCTCTGTGCCTGTCAATGGTCGGATCGGACATGTGAGTTGCCAGGAAAGGCAGACGTAGGAGAGGTGTTGCTATGGCAGTTGTGGCCATCAACGGGCTGGGCCGCATCGGTCGGGCCACCCTGAAAGTTCTGTCCGACCTGGACGACATCCGCATCGCGGCTATCAACGACGTCGTCCCACTCGACAACCTGGCCTACCTGTTGCGCTATGACAGCGTCTACGGTCGCTATCACCGGCCGGTGTGTGTCGACGACGACGCGTTGGTGATCGACGGCGTGCGGATCCCGGTGTACTCCTGCCGCAACCCCGCCGAGCTGCCGTGGTCTGAGCTTGGCGTGGACCTGGTGTTCGAGTGCACGGGGGTGTTCCGGCGGGAGCCGGAGCTGGCGGCCCACCTGAAAGCGGGTGCCAAGTTCGTGCTGCTGTCGGCCCCGGCCCGAACGGAGTCCGTCACCACTGTGGTGCACGGCACCAACCGAGCGGCCCAGGATCAACAGATCATCTCCTGTGCCAGCTGCACCACCAACTGCATCACCCCGGTTATGGAGATTCTGCAGCGCCGGATCGGGGTGGCGCAGGCGGTGATGACGACGGTGCACGCCTACACCGCAAGCCAGCAGCTGATCGACGGGCCCTGCAAGGATCCACGCCGCGGACGCGGCGGCGCGGTGAATATGCTGCCTGCCTCCACCGGCGCCGCGCTGGCCACTACCCGAACACTGCCCGAACTGGCTGGCCGGTTTGACGGAGTGGCGGTGCGCGTGCCAATACCAGTCGGCTCAATAGCCGACATCGTGGCAGTCACCGTCCGGCCCACCGGTGTCGACGAGATCAATGACATCTTCCGTGACGAGGCCGACACCGATCGCTATCGCGGGATCGTCGGGGTCGCCGAGGACCCGATTGTGTCGACCGACATCGTCGGTGACCCGCGCGCCTCGGTGATCGACGCGGCGATGACGCGCGTGGTAGACGGCACGCTGGTGAAGGTCATGGCCTGGTACGACAACGAGTGGGGATTCACCAACCAGATGGTCCGCACCGCCCTGGCGGTGCTGGGCATCGACCGCAGGTTGTAGCCATGCACGCGACAGATAGCGGCAATTCGCCGTTGTCGGCTGGGGGGTAATGCTTGATGGCCACTTTATTCATTGCGCGTTATGGCCTGCGCCTTGACACTTCACCGTCTCGCGTCGGATTCACGCGGTTCGGAGATGTCACCGGCCACGCGCGCTCGACGCGGTGATCGGGTGACGGATCAAGCAACCACCGCGCGGCCGGTCCGTGATCTGTCGGTGGACTTTTACCGCGTGTCGGGTGTGGTGCTCATTGTGCTGGGTCATTGGCTGGCCGCATGTGTGACTTATAGCGGCGGACAATTCGGTCGACAGAACCCGCTCGTCGACCAGCCATGGACACAATGGTTGACTTGGCCCTTTCAGGCGGTGCCGGTGTTCTTTCTGGTGGCCGGATACGCCAGCGCAGTGTCGTGGGCTCGTCGGTGCGATGTCGAGCGGATACCGCGGTGGTACTGGCTTCGGCATCGATTGGCGCGAGTGCTCGGACCGACCGCCGTGTACGTCGGGCTGGTGTCGGTAATCGTGCTTGTTGTTGATGTCTGCGGCGTCGCCCGTTCTGCGCTCGATTACGCCGGGTGGGCGGTGGCAATGCACCTGTGGTTCCTCGCCGTTTACCTGCTTGTGGTGTCGCTGACGCCGATTGCTATTGCTGCCCAGCGACATTGGGGCTTGGCGGTGCCGGCAGCCCTAGCGGCGGCGGCCGCCGTGGTGGACGCCCTATCGGTACATGGCCACGTGCCTTATCTCGGCTCGCTGAACTACCTGCTGTGCTGGGGCGCGCTCTACCAACTCGGAATCGCTTGGCGCGAAAAGCTTTTAGCTGGCCGGAGACCCGTTCTGCTCGCAGCCGGATCGGCGACCGCGCTGGCATTGCTGATCGGGTTGGCACACTACCCGGTCAGCATGATCGGTGTTCCCGGCCAAGCGGTTCAAAACACCTCGCCACCCACCGTGGCGATGCTGGCATTCGCATGCGTCCAGGCCGGAGTGGCCGTGGCGGTCGCGCCTCTGCTAAGAGCGCTTCTGAGTCCGGCGGTCGTGCAGCGTGTATTGTCCGCCGCCAATAGCAATGTGATGGGCCTTTACCTGTGGCACATGGTGCCGGTCATCGTGGTGGCTCTCGTCGGCTATCCGTCCGGACTGTTGCCGCAACCGACCGAGGGAACCGCGGCGTGGTGGCTGGTCCGGCTGGAGTGGGTAGTGATCCTTTGCCTCGTGACCGCGGTCGAGATGGCGATGTTGTGGCGGGCGCGGCGCTTTTTCGCTGCCCCGCTGCCCATGTTCGGTATGCGGCTTGCGCGTCGCTGCGCCGAACCGCTCATACTGGCGGGTGCCGCAATGGCGGCTTATGGCCTGGGGTTCCTCGCCGCTGACGGCTTCGCTCCGGCTGGGCGTTTTGCTTGGATGCCGGCGCTGATCTTCGCTGGCGGCGTGGTCCTCGTTGCCCTTCGACCCGCAGCGGTCACCCGGCGATAGATCCCTTGGAGGAAGAACCAGCAATGCGAAGCCGAATTTAACTGCGCGACAGGCCCAATCATTCTGACTTGCGTCGAAAGCACGATATTGCCGGGCTTGTGCTCAGCGCTCGCTCGGCCCAGGCCTGCCACGTCGTTCGCCGCCGGCCAACCTGCCGCCCGGTCGAGGGCGACGCAAAACTATTCTCGTGAATACCAGATATTTCGAGCGTTGCCGAAGAGCACAATAAAAGTATCCAGCGACAGTTGCCGTCGCTTCGGGGACTACGGAAGATACCGATGACCGCCACCAACCTCCCCACCGCTACCGACGCAACGAACCTGGCTGCGCTTTTTCTCGATCGAGTCGAGACCACACCGGACAAGGAAGCTTTTCGCTACCCGACAAACGGCGAGTGGGTGTCGGTCAGCTGGCGAGACACCGCTGCCCGCGTGGAGTCGTTGGCGGCTGGGCTGTTGGGCCTGGGCGTGCGGCCCGAACAGCGGGTCGGTATCGCATCCAGCACCAGATACGAGTGGATCTTGGCCGATTTGGCCGTCATGTGCGCAGGGGCCGCTACTACTACCGTCTACGCCAACACCAACGCAAACGACACCGCCTACATCCTTGCCGACTCGGAATGCGGGATCGTCTTCGCCGAGAACGCCGCGCAACTGGCAAAGCTGACCGCATGCCGACGCAAGTTGCCAGCCATCACCAAGGTGGTGATCTTCGAAGGCTCAGCCGACGAGGATTGGGTGATCACGCTGCAGGAGTTAGCCGAGCTCGGAGCGAAGCATCTGGCCGACCAGCCGGCGTGTGTGCGCGACGCTGTGGCCGGAATTGCCCCGGACCGGTTGGCTACGTTGATCTACACGTCGGGGACCACCGGCCGGCCCAAGGGTGTGCGGCTAGACCACAAGGCCTGGGTCTATGAGGGTTCAGCCGTGGCTGCGCTGGATGTGATCGGCGAGGACGACCTGCAGCTGCTGTGGTTGCCGCTGGCCCACTCGTTCGGAAAGGTTTTGCTGGCCGCCCAGCTGGCGTGCGGGTTCGTCAGCGTTGTCGACGGTCGCGTCGACAAGATCGTCGACAACGCCGCACTAGTGAAACCCACTTTCATGGCCGCCGCGCCACGGATCTTCGAAAAGGCTCACGCACGCATCGTCACCACTGCACAGCAACATGGTGGGTTGCAAGCCGAGCTATTCGATAGGGCCTTCGCGGTGGGACTTGATGTGGACCGGCGGCGACGTGCCGGCCAACGCGTCGGATTGGCGACACGCCTGCAACACAAGCTGTTCGACCGTCTGGTGTTCGACAAGGTGCGTCAGGTCTTCGGCGGGCGGATCCGGTTCTTCGTTTCCGGCTCGGCGCCGCTGAATCGCGAGATCGCCGAGTGGTTCCACGCCGCGGGGCTGCTGATCCTGGAGGGCTACGGGCTCACCGAGACCGCAGGGGGCGGTTTCATCAATCGGCCGCATCATTACGAGCTCGGCACTGTCGGTCTGTCGTTCGACGGCACGGATGTACGCATCGGTGCTGATGGCGAGGTCCAGATCCGGGGTCCCAGCGTTATGGCGGGCTACCACAATATGTCCGAAGCCACGGCCGCTGCCTTCACCGAAGATGGCTGGCTGCGTACCGGAGACGAGGGTTGCCTGGATGACGAGGGCTTTCTCAGCATCACCGGCCGGATCAAGGACATGTTCAAGACCTCTGGCGGGAAATATATTGTGCCGCCGGCAATCGAGGAGAAGTTCATTGCGTTGTGCCCATATGCCAGCCAGTTCCTGGTCTTCGGCGACGCGCGTAACTTCTGTGTCGCGCTCGTCGCGCTCGATGCAGACGTGACTGCCAGCTGGGCCGCTGAACAAGGGCTGATCGCCGAGTCCTATGACGAACTGGTGAAGCTGCAGGCGGTGCGTGACTTGATCGACGAACACGTCGGCAGGCTTAATGGGGAGCTCAATAGATGGGAAACGATCAAGAAGTGGGCCCTGTTGGAGCGCGACCTGACCGTCGAGGGCGGTGAGCTCACACCGTCGCTGAAAGTCAAGCGGGGAGTGGTGGCCGAACGGTACAAGGAGCTCATTGACTCGCTCTATGCGTAGCGACGTTGTGACTTTGGGCCGTATCGGCTGTGACTTGCTGCCCTGACCAGTAGCCACTAGGGAAAGCATTATCGGAATGTGAATCGGCGAAACGCCGCGAATCACCCTGGAGGCCGGCACATGGAACATAAGGATTCACCACTTCAGAAGAAAGAATGGACGGTTGAGATCTCGATCGACGAACATGGCAAGCGCACCCGCGCTCGGGCCCGGTTACTCTGGCGCGGAAAACGTTTGACCGGCCTTGGCATCGCCCGAGTCAATCCCACCGACCGCAACATTCCCGAGATCGGCGATGAGTTGGCCGTTGCCCGTGCGCTGTCCAACCTGGCCGATGAGTTGTTCGCCGCCACGGCGTACGACATCCATACCGCCACCGACGAGCCCGTTGTTCTGGTGCACTAGCGGTGTGTACATCGACGGGACTGGTAGCGCAGTGCTTCGTAGACGCCTGGTGATAAGCGGAGAGCAAGGGTAGGCAAACGTGGCTACTGCCAAATCGATTGTGGTCGGAATCGATGGCTCACGGGCAGCGGTAGCAGCAGCCCAATGGGCTGCCGACAAGGCGAATGGGAACGACATCGCCTTGCGACTGCTCTACGTCATCGACCGACGTCGCGGTTTCACACCTAGCGTCATCAAGGCTCAGTCGGCGGTGGCGGAAGCTGCGTTGCAGGACGCGCTCACCGCGGTGGAAGCTACGCACGGTCAGCTCCGGGTCGAATTGGAGACCGTCGATGGCGATCCGGGGACGGTGTTGATCGAGGCGTCACGTTCCGCGGGATTGCTGTGTGCCGGCTCCCCGAAGGCTGCTCCCCACGGACCCAGTGATTCACTGGCCGCGATCATGGCCAGCTCCGCGCACTGCTCGGTGGCGATCGTCCCGGCCACACAGTACTCGGTGCAACCACGGACCGGTTGGATTGTGACTCTTCTGGATTCCTCGACATCCGATTACGAGGTCCTGCAGCATGCCATGGAGGAAGCGCGGCTGCGCGCTCTTCCCCTGCTGGCGGTAACGACGAATGGGCGTAGCGCGGCGAATATAGGGCGCGACCAGAAGGACGTTGAAGGTGACCGGCTAGACACCTCGCTTAAAGAGTGTCTCGGCAACTGGGCTGTGGGTTATCCCGGCATTGAAGCGCGTGTCGTGCACACAGACCAGTTGGTCGCGTACGTGACGGAACACCAAGCGTCGATCCGGTTGGTGGTACTGGGTGCCGAGCATCACCATGAGATTGCGCAATTGGTCGAACTAACTCGGTCCGGGCCGCTGCATGATGCAAACCTCTCGGTGTTGGTTGTCCGCGGCTTACAAGTGTGACGGCCGCGGGGGTTGCGGCCTTGCGAGGAAGCTAGGTCTGAATGTTCGCGAATGGCCTAGCGCAGTCTGGTGAAACCATCACGTCGACGGATAGGTACTCACCGATGACATCGGCGGCAAGCCAGTCGGTTGCCACGAACGTGCGACGATCACCGGCACACGGGCCGCGTGCACCACCGCCGTGCTCACCGATCCCAGCAGCATTTCCGCAAATCCGCCTCTACCGCGGTTGCCGACAACAACGAGTTGAGCTGACTCGGCCGCGTCGAGGAGGTGACGAGCCGGATGACCCGACACAATCCGGCGGTCAACGCTTACGTCGGGATAGCGTTCCTGCCAGCCCGCCAGGCGCTCGGCCAAGCTCTCCACTGCGTCTGCTTCCTGGGCCGACCATTCCGTGGTGCCAATTTCAAACAGGTCTGCATCGCTCCAGGCGTGCAGCGCGATTAAACCCACCCCCCGCCGGGACGCCTCATCGAACGCGATCGCCGTGGCCAACTCGGAAGCGGGTGACCCGTCAATACCGACCAGGACCGGCCGTTGGGAGAGCCGCATCGAACCCGGAGCAAAGTCGTGGATCACCGCGACGGGGCAGTGGGCGTGATGGACTAGCCCAGTACTGACCGATCCCAGAAGAACTCGGTCTAGCATGCCCTCCCCGCGGCAACCGAGCGCCACCATTTGCGCATCCTTGGATAGGTCGACAAGCGTCGAAACGGGTGGCCCCAGCAACAGCCGGCTGTCAATCTGGGGGCGAGGTCCGAATGCGAGGCTACCTTCAACGACTTTTACGGCGTCAGCAATGACCTTCTGGCCCGCCGCTTCCTGCTGTTGACTCAGCCCACTGGCAGCACTGACAGCATGTGCGCCAAAAACGTTCAGACGCCAGAGTTGGGCGAGGATGACGTGGACCAGGGTCAGCGGAACATTGCGCATCGTCGCCTCATGCGCCGCCCAGCGTACCGCCAGCCGGGATGACGCTGACCAATCGACGCCCACCAAAATACCCAAAGTCCTTGTACTATTAGCCATCTCGCTCACTTCCGTGGACTGCCGCTGGTCCATATGCCCGGCAAAAGCCGCCGTACGCTCAACCCGAATCGATTGTCAAGCGGCACGTCGCAGGTGCGGGTTCAAACTTGCCCC
>NZ_CAXUCH010000002.1:20765-33492 GCF_964249325.1 uncultured Mycobacterium sp.
GTCTGAGGCCGGTTGGCTGGGTATAGGCTTCCAGCCGATGTACGTCAGATATAGCCCGATCGAGGCTGAGTTCGCACCGAACTCAGATAGTAGGACTCGCATGTCCGAGGCGCGCACCACAATGATGAGAGGCACGATCACAAAATACGGGCCAAGGACTCGGGCGAACATGCGTGTCCGACTCTTTGATTGCTGCGATGAGTTCATTGCTATACCGACTTCTTTCCGGTTCTGATCGGCCGCCGAGATGATGACGGCCTGGCAACGATTACTGGCGTACGGGCGGATTGGACGACGGCGTTGCTGACCGAACCCAGGAGCATGCCGGTGAAACCACCCCGTCCGTGACTTCCGACGACGACAAGCTGTGCGGCCTCGGATGTTTCGACGAGCACGCGGGATGGTCGATCACACACAAGAAGCGTGGACACCTTCACGTCGGGGTAGTGCTCTCGCCAGCCGGCTAGGCCTTCGGCCAGAAGACGCTCCTCTTCAGCCTTTACCGCCGCCCAGTCCAGACCGGGGAGTTCGATAATTTCCCTGTCACTCCACGCATGTAGAGCTATCAAGTCGACGCGACGGCGTGATGCCTCGTCGAATGCGATTGCTATAGCAAGCTCTGAGGCCGGGGAGCCATCGAGTCCCACAAGCACGGGAGCCTGCGCGGGGTGGGGCACCCGCGGCTCTTCGTCGCGGACTACCGCAACGGGACAATGCGAGTGCCGTACCAGGCTAGAACTGACCGATCCGAGCAAACCGCGAGCCAACCCTCCGCGCCCGGTGTTGCCCACGACTACCAGCTTGGCCACTTTGGACAGGCCGAGAAGCGCTGGGGTGGCGGCCGAGAACGTCAACTCGGTTTCAATTGGTGTCCGCGGATTGTCCTTGGTCGTATCTCGCGCGATCTTCAATGTGTCGGCGAGGATCCTGCGCCCCTCGTTTTCCTGCCACACCGCAAATTCGTTCGGCGCCGGGATCGCTGGCCATGTCGTAGCGACAGGGTTGATCGTGTGCACGAGGGTTAGCGGAATATGGCGTATAACGGCGTCGTTGGCCGCCCAGCAGACGGCCGCATTCGATGCAGGGGATCCGTCGACGCCGACGATGATGCCGTGGTCCTTGGGCTGTGCTGCCATTTTGCCTCCTCCAGTCAACAGGAACGCTAGGCCGGCAATGGTCGTCGGTCATGAGGCGTTAGTCCTCAACAAAACGGTCGTAGGACCCTCGTGGGTGCGATGTCTATGACGCAGAATTTCTTTTGTGCGTCGAGCCGCCTGATCAGGAGAATGCGATGACCCAACCGCAGTCAGCGCTAGGGCCAATTGTGGTGGGCATCGACGGATCAGACGCCGCTATCACCGCCGCCAAGTGGGCGGTGGCGGAGGCCGCGAGCCGTGACATCCCACTGCGGTTGCTCTACGCCACCCGCGACCAGCACTTAGCCTCGGCTACGGGCGGCCTTGACTTAGATCTGGAATATGGGGAGACGGCATTGCGCACCGCAGCCGCCGCCATCGATGCCATGGAAAAGGCAGTCAAGGTGGAAACCACCGTTGTGCACGGATCGCCGGCAGTCGCGTTGATTGACGAATCACGTGATGCCGCCATGGTTTGCGTAGGATCGGTCGGCATCGGGCGGTTGGCCCATATGCTGCTCGGATCGACTGCCGCTGCGCTCGCGGAGAAAGCGCACTGCCCCGTGGCGATCATCCGCACCGATCAGGTGCCTCCCGCTTCAGACACTGGTTGGATCGCCGTTGTCGTCGGCGATTCACCCGATAACGATGCGGTACTCGAGCATGGTTTCCGAGAAGCGAGACTGCGCAATGCGTCGATACTGGCGCTCGGAGTCTGGCGGTGGGGATTGGGTGAAGTTCCATACTGGAAGTTGGATCGTCGTCTCGGACGTTGGGTGGATTGTTATCGCGAGGTGCACGTCCGTCCCGCCGCTGCCCGAGCGGGCGCTGCTGAATTCCTCGCGCGCACCCAGGAACCCCTCCAACTGGCCGTCGTGGGAAGCCACGAGGCAGCTCAGGTCGCCCGAATTATCGGCCGGGTTGGGCACGGTGTGTTCGGCCGTGCTATATGTTCTGTGCTCGTGGCGCGCAGCTGACGATGACGTCACTTTCGACACGTCGGCGAGCTTGCCGGTCAGTGGTCGATGGGCGTATTCCGCTGCTGGATTGAGGACTCGAGCAAGAGCCGTCGTTCGGCCGCCCCGACGGCATGCCGTGCCGCAGCGACCGCATCCGGGTTCACTGACACTGACGTAATACCCATCCGTACCAAGTGTTCAGCGAAGCTCGCCTTGGTCGAGGGCGCCTGCCCGCACAGCGACGATGTGATGCCCAATTCTCGCGAGATGGTGACGATCTTGCCGATCGCATCGAGGACTGCTGGGTCTGATTCGTCGAACAGTTCGGCGCAAACATCGGAATCGCGGTCGACACCCAGCATCAGTTGCGTTAGGTCGTTGCTGCCGATGGACACTCCGTCGATACCCATCCCGACGTATTCCGGCAACCAGTACACCACCGAGGGCACCTCCGCCATCACCCACCGGTGGAGCCCACGCTGCCGGCCCAGCGGGCTGGCATCCACCAACGTCAAGCACTGTTCGAGTTCCCATCGTGTGCGAACGAACGGAATCATCAGATGCACGTTGGGGTTTTGCTCGCGGACCCGGGCCAGGGCTTGCAGCTCCAGGGCGAAGAGCTCCGGTTCCTTGACGTAGCGGTAACAACCGCGGTAACCGATCATCGGGTTGTGTTCGACCGGTTCGTAATGCTCGCCGCCGCGTAAACCACGGAACTCGTTGCTGCGGAAGTCGGTTGCCCGGTAGACGACCGGGCGCGGCATGAACGCGGCGGCGACCCGGCCAACGGAGGCGACCATCGCATCAACCAGCTGATCCTGCTCCCCGCGTGCAATGAGATCACGCGGGTGTCGCCCAGACAGCGCTTCAGTGAGCATGAATTCGGCGCGCAGCAGCCCCACGCCGTCGACATCTTGTGCCGCGACAGTTTCAGCGGTTTCCGGCATCGCCAGGTTGACGTAGATCTTGGTCCCTGTCACCTCTTCCACTCTCACTGCTGCGGTGGGCCGATCGTTAACCGTTGTCTGCGGGATCTCTGCGACGTGGCCGGCGATGACCTGTCCGCGTGTTCCGTCGACGGTGACAAGCGTGCCGTCATGCAGCGCGGTGGTTGCGTTGCGGGCGCCGACGACACAGGGAACGCCGAGCTCGCGCGCCACAATGGCGGCGTGGCAGGTCATTCCGCCGCTGTCGGTCACCAGCGCGGCCGCCCGCCGGATCGTCGGCAGCCAGTCCGGATTGGTCATCGGCGCCACCAGAATCTCGCCAGCGAGTAAGCGGTTGCCGTCCTCGGGTGCCAGCAGCACCCTCACGTTGCCCGATGCTGTGCCTGGAGCCGCAGACAGTCCACGGACCAGCACAGCATGATCGCCTTCATCGGGGTGTGGCAGCGTAGTGATCGGTCTGGCTTGCACCAGCCAGGTGGTGCCTTGCGAGATGGCCCACTCGACGTCCTGCGGGCAGCCGTTATGCCGTTCGGTGGCTACCGCCAGCTCCGCGATACGTCGCAACGCATTATCGTCGAGGACACGCGCCTGCGCGTCGGCGCGGTCGAGCTCGACGGTGGTTTCGCGGCCGTCAGCGCCACGCACGATCTTGAACGCCTGATATCCCACCCGGACGTCGCGCACCTGCAGGCTGTCTTTGCTTACCACATAGGTGTCGGGTTCCACCTTGCCTGACACCACCACCTCGCCTTGCCCGAATGCGGCCTCGATGACCAGATGGTCATCCGCGCCCGTGCTCGGGTCGCTGGTGAAGGCCACACCTGCCGCCTCGGATGCAATCATCTGCTGGACTACGACTGCCATCGCGGGGTCGGAGGTGAAGCCGCGGGTGGCGCGGTAGGTGATCACGCGCGGGGTGAATAGGGACTCCCAGCAGCGGGTAACCGCTTCCACAAGAGCGTCCGCACCCGTCACATTCGTTATGGTTCTATTCATACCGGCGAATGATGCGTCGCGGCCATCCTCTCCGGTGGCCGAGGACCGCACGGCCACAAAGGTATTCGATCCAAGCCGCCGGTATGCGGCGAGTAGTTGCTCTCGAATTGGCGGACTGACACCGGCTTTGGTGACCAGCTTCTGCATGCGCCCGCACAGCTCGGCCAGCCGAGCGGTGTTGTCGACTTGCGCCAGAGCTTCGTTGTGAAGGGCGCTGAGCTCGCTATCCACTGCAGCGTCCTTCATCGACGCGAGGTAACCGGATCGCATCAGCACGAAACCGGGTGGCACCGGCAGCCCGGCGACGACGAGCTCACCCAGGTTGGCGCCCTTACCTCCGGCTTCCTCAGCGTCGGCGATCCTCAGTGTCGCGATGTCGCGGACATAGGTGTTTGCCTGCATCTTGTTGGAATCTCCTTTACAACCGGTCGTGGAATCAGTGAGACTGGTCTGCTAGATCAGCAGCTAGAGTTGCGTTGTGCCAAAGTTTTTCAGCCTCGTCCGTGCAGTGGTCTATCGTTTGGCTGGTGTCGATGCGGTGCCGACTGTCCGACGCGTCGTCGCGGACGGCTAACGCGCGGGCGATGTGCGCAGTCGCGTCAGAGCTACTTGCGCCCCGTTGTTCCACCCGTTGGACCGCTGCGTCGACCGGGGTCCAGCAGACAATCTCGAGCAGGGCCGATGCGGTGTGCTCGGCGAGGGCATGAGCCAGCTGGCGCTGGTGGGGGTTTCGCCAAGTGCCGTCGAGGATCACCGACTGTCCGCGGGTCAGGGATAAGCGTGCCCGCCGGATGACGTCGTGGTACACGGCAGCGACCTTCTCGGGCCGATACAGGCCCTCGTCGAGAACCCCGGTCGCGCCGCCGATCGTGCCGTGTTGTTGCAACTCACGCCGCACATCATCGGTGGAGATCACCTCGGCGTCGACACGCTCGCCGAGCGAATGGGCAAGTGTGGTCTTGCCGGTCCCGGGCGCGCCGCCGATCAGGACCAACCGGACCGCTCCCGCCGCCAGATGGTCGAACGCAAGCGACAAATGATGTGAGGCATCGGCCAAAGCATCGGGCGTTCCCTGGGCGAATCGTATGCAGTCGACCTTCGCCCGGACCACCGCGCGATAGGCCACGTAGAAGTGCTTCAGCGAAGCCGGCGCATCGTCCTGCGCGAGGCGGCTGTACGTATCCAGGAAGTAAATCGCAAGGTCTTTACGTCGGAGGAACTCTAAATCCATCGCCAGGAAAGCAGCATCATCGATGCGGTCGACGTACCGCAGTTGGTCGTCGAAATCCAGGCAATCGAGTAGCACCGGACCGCCGGGCATGCAGAAGATGTCATCGGCCAGCAGATCACCGTGCCCGTCGACGATACGTTCGTCGGCGATGCGCTGGCCAAAGAGCGCTGTACGGCCGGCGATGTATCTATTCGCGAGAAAGTCGATTTGCTCTAGTAACTTGGCCGGTATCGCGGTTCCTGCGAATCGCTTTAGTTCGCCTATATTTTCTTGCCACCGTGCGCTGACAGCGCCACCCTTGGCCTGCGTGTCCACAGCGCGCTTGTGATTCGCTCGGTTGTGCAACCGCGCCAATTCGTCGGCGATGTCGGCCAGCTCACCGAGCACCGGGGCGCCGTGTTTCACCAGTGTGGCCAGCCGACGCGAGTCCGGATAGCGTCGCATCACGATAATGGGCTCAGCGGGACCTCCTGTGGGATCGGTCAAGTGGGCAACCCCAAGATAGCTTTCCGGTGCCAGCCGGCTGTTGAGCAAAACCTCCCTGGCACAGGCGCGCTCGCGGCGGTCGACGGTACTGAAATCGAGGAACTCGGTCGTGATCGGTTTTTTTGCCTTGTATGCCTTGTCACCGACCAGTACGACGACACCCGTATGCGTTTCGTGGACCTCAGCGTACGGACTCATCGTCATCGAGGCCTGCTCCATGCCACCGATCCTCTCCTGGTGTGGAACTGCGCCGTAGCGTCGGAGGACCACAGTTGCCCGGTGAAGGTCACCACACAGCGGGCCAAAGGTCCCTTGTGACCGCAAGGGCCAATGGCAGCGCCGCGGGGGGACCAATGACTCTAGGAACGCCCCCAGTCATGCCTAGGATCGACTTCGGGTAATGGATGGAGGAATAACAATGCCTCAGGCAGTGCCGGACGTTGAGGTGGTTAAGAGCGCGGTACAGCTGGCGTGTCGTGCGCCATCGATACACAACAGCCAGCCTTGGCACTGGACACTCGAGGGCGCAGAGTTGCGCCTGTTTATCGACCGGCGCCGGTGGGTGCACAGTGCCGACCGTTCCGGCAGGGAAGCGATCATCAGTTGTGGGGCTGTTCTCGATCACCTTCGCGTCGCAATGGTGGCCGCTGGCTGGCAAGCGAACATCGATCGGTTTCCGAACCCAAACAACCTGGACCACTTGGCATTAATTACTTTTAGCCCAGTCGTATTCGTCACCGACGCTCAACGCCAGCGGGCCGAGGCGATCCTGCAACGTCGAACGGACCGGCTCCCGTTGGGCCGTCCGACATACTGGCCGTCGTTCGAACCGGTGTTGCGCCGCAGTGTCGACGAGAAGGTCGCGATGCTCGATGTACTGCCGGACGATATGCGACCAGAGTTGGTGGAAGCATCGCAGCTGACCGAGGCGCTGCGGCGCGACGATGCTTCATATCACGCTGAATTGCAATGGTGGACATCGCCGTTCGCGCTCTCTGAGGGTGTACCACCGGATACGCTGGCATCCGTCTCCGAGCGCCAACGGGTCGACGTGGCGCGGGATTTTCCCGCCCGCAGCTACAGCGACCGCCGTGCCGAGGTCGCGGTGGACTGGTCGAAGATCGTTGTGCTGTCCACTGCGGGAGATAGCCGGGCGGAGGTGTTGCGTTGCGGCGAGGCCTTGTCCACCGTGCTGCTGGAATGCACGGTGGCCGGCATGGCGACCTGCACGCTGACCCATCTGATTGAACTGGACGCCAGCCGCGACATCGTCCGTAAGCTCACCGGCGAGCGCGGCGAACCGCAGGTGTTGGTCCGTGTCGGCATAGCACCCCCGTTGGAAGGGCTACCCGCCGCAACACCGCGGCGGCCGCTCGACGAAGTGCTGGATATCCGCTAGCCCCGACAACCTTGACAATGATCATGACAGCGCCGGTGATCGTCGATCCGCGCTACTACGACGCGGTGATCTTCGACATCGACGGAGTCGTGACGGACACAGCCAGCATCGAGGTGTCTGCTTGGAGCCAATGTTTTGACGAATACTTGGCGCAACGGGCGCCGGCTGAAGGCGAGAACCACTCGCCGTTCACCGGCGACGATTACGACCGCTTTCTGGCCGAGAAACCCTGCTGCGATGCGATAACCGACTTCCTGGCGTCGCGGGGTATTTTTTTACCCACAGATGGCGAGGCCGATTCCACCGGCGACATCGTCCGCGGGCTGGCCACCCGCATGCGCCAGCTTTTCCTGAAGCTGTCGGCTGAGGGTGCGCCGGTGTGCGATTCCACCGTTGCGCTGGTGCGCAAGCTGCACGATGCCGGCCTACGTACTGGTGTTTACTCGCCGGGCCGTAAGTGCCAACAGGTTCTGGCAGAGGCCAATCTCGGCGCCGACTTCACCGTTGGTGTCGACAGTTGTAGTAACGGCCAACCGGGGCTGCCGGGCGAACCGGACGCCGCGCTTCTGTTGGAGACCGCCCGGCAACTCGACGTGTCGCCCAGTCGCTGTGTGGTCGTGGAGGCCTCGACGGCCGGTGTCACCGCCGCCCGTGACGGCGGATTCGCGCTCGTTATCGGGATCGATCGAGCGGGGCACGCTGACGGGCTGAGTCGAAGTGGTGCCGATGCGGTGGTAGACGACCTTGCCCGCGTCATAGTGCGCCGCGTAGATCGTCAGATGTCAACGCTTCCTGATGCGCTGCAGTCCTACGGGCAAATCGCTGCGGTAATAGGCGTGCGGCGACCGGCGGTGTTATTGGACTTCGATGGCACGCTGTCGCCCATTGTCGACGAACCCAGCGCTGCCGCCCTAGCCGATGGTGCCGCCGATGCCCTCAGGGCACTAGCCGCACAGTGCGATGTCGTCGTGCTCAGCGGACGTGACCTCGCCGACCTCTGGTCGCGTGTCCGGCTGTTCGGCCTCTGGTACGCGGGCAGCCACGGCTTCGAGCTCAGCGCGCCCGACGGCAGTCGGTACCACAACGAGACCGCCGAGGCAACCATCGGTGTCCTTGAACAGGTAGCAGCCGAATTGCGTGACCGATTCGCACTCCTCGACGCGGTCGCCGTTGAACATAAGCGGTACTCCGTGGCTGTGCACTACCGCAATGCCGCACCCGGGGTGGTGCGCGAGGTGACCGCCACCGTGCATACTATCGGTAACCGCAGCGGCCTTCGAGTTATTAACGGGCGCAAGGTAACTGAGCTGCAACCGAATGTCGCGTGGGACAAAGGCAAAGCCCTGCGCTGGATTGTGCACCGGATCGCCGGAGCAGACGTGCGGTTGCCGATTTACATCGGCGACGATCTAACGGACGAGGAAGCTTTCGACGCTCTGCGCTATGACGGCATGGGGATCGTGATCCGCAACGGCGACGAAGGTGACCGCGGTTCGGCCGCTCGGTTCGCCCTTGACGGCCCGACCGCCGTCCGCGAATTCACCGAACGGCTGGCCCGAGACATCGCGGTGGAGCACGACGAATCAAGCAATCCGTGGTCACTGACCTTCGGTGGCTACGATCCGAAGGACGAACCACTGCGCGAGGCGCTGTGCACCGTTGGCAACGGCTATTTCGCCACCCGTGGCTGCGCGCCGGAGTCGACGGCAGGGGACTTTCATTATCCGGGAACCTACGCTGCCGGAGTCTACAATCGGCTTACCGATACGATCGACGGCACCACCGTCACCAACGAAAGTCTGGTGAATCTACCCAACTGGCTGCCGGTGACCTTCCGAATCGCCGCCGGGCCGTGGTTCGACGTCGACACCGCGGAGCTGTTGTCGTATTCACAAACCCTCGATCTGCGCCGAGCCGTCTTGACCCGCGAGTTCCGTTTCCGCGATACCGCCGGGCGCAACACGGCGGTGAGCCAGCGCAGATTCACGGCAATGCATCTGCCCCACGTAGCTGCCTTGGAGACCACCATAACGGCCGAAAACTGGTCGGGAACAATCGAAATCCGCTCCGCGATAGACGGCGACATCGAGAACCGGCAGATCGCACGCTACTCCGAGTTATCCAGCAAACACCTCAGGGTAATACAGACGCGCGAATTATCTACTGACTCCATGCTCTTGGAGGCAGCGACGATTGAATCCCGGATCCCGGTCGCCGTGGCGGCCCGCAATACGTTGTGGCGTGCCGAGGCGCCGGTGCAGGCGGACTACCGGCCGGTACAGGACGAGGCGGGCATCGCTCGAGGGGCCCGTATCGGCCACAACATCGCGGTGGACCTGGCAGCCGGCGAATCGGTGACGCTGGAGAAGGTCGCCACCGTCGTCACCGGGCGCGATCCTGCGATCTCCGGACCGGCGGACGAAGCCGAGCGCCAACTGCGCGGTCTGGGCCGGGTTTCCGAGTTGCTGCTAGGTCATACGGTCATGTGGGCACATCTGTGGGAACGGTTCAACATCCGGTTCGATGAAAAGCCCGACGAACTCCGCATCGTGCGGCTGCACCTGCTGCATCTGCTGCAGACGTTGTCACCGAACACCGCAGCCCTGGATGTCGGAGTGCCCGCGCGTGGCCTACACGGTGAGGCGTACCGCGGCCACATTTTCTGGGATAGTTTGTTCGTCATACCAGCCTTCAACATCCATCTTCCGACCGTGACGAGATCCCTACTCCAGTACCGATATCGGCGGCTGGAAGAGGCCCGCCGCGCTGCCCGCGAAGCTGGTTACGCCGGTGCGATGTTCCCCTGGCAATCCGGTAGCGACGGTCGTGAGGAAAGCCCGCAGCTGCACCTGAATCCGCGCTCGGGCAGGTGGAATCCCGACGCCAGCGCACGCGCCCACCACAGCGGGATAGCCGTGGCCTACGACATGTGGCAGTACTACCAGGTGACCGGCGACGTCGACTACCTCGTCGACTACGGGGCGGAACTGCTAGCTGAAATCGCCCGCTTCTGGGTGAGTTTGGCCAGCTTCGACACCGGACGTGAACGCTATGTAATCCGTGGAGTGATTGGGCCCGACGAGTTCCACTCGGGCTACCCCGGCCGGGTTTACGACGGCATCGACAACAACGCCTACACCAACGTGATGGCGGTCTGGACCATAGTGCGCGCTATGGAAGCGTTAGAGTTACTGCCGTTGTCGGATCGACTCGATCTGCTGGAAAGACTGGGAGTCGACGGTCCGGAACTCGAGTTGTGGGACGACGTGAGCCGACGAATGTTCGTTCCGTTTCACGACGGCGTGATCAGCCAGTTCGAGGGCTACGAACAGCTGGCCGAGCTGGATTGGCACGCTTATCGCCAGCGATACGGAAATATTCAGCGGCTGGACCGCATTCTGGAGGCCGAGAACGACAACATCAACCATTACAAGGCATCCAAACAGGCCGACGCGCTGATGCTGTTCTACCTGCTTTCCTCCGACGAACTGCGTGAGTTGCTCGACCGGCTCGGCTACTCCTTCGCGCCCGAGCAGATCCCGAAAACCATTGATTATTACCGTGCCCGGACGTCGCACGGATCGACGTTGAGTGCTATCGTGCATTCATGGGTGTTGGCACGTGGTGACCGGGTCCGGGCACTGAAGTACTTTCGGCAGGTCTTGTTCTCGGACGTCGCTGACATTCAGGGAGGTACCACCTTCGAGGGCATTCACCTGGCGGCCATGGCCGGTAGCGTCGACTTGCTGCAGCGGTGCTTTACTGGTCTGGAGTTCCGCGGTGACCGCATTGTGCTCAACCCGTTGTGGCCCGAAACTCTTGGCACGCTGACCTTTCCGCTACGGTACCGCGGCCATCGCCTGCACCTGCAGGTCAGCGGCCGCCAGGCAAGGGTCACTTCGGATTCCGAACAGCCCAACCCAATCGACATCGAGTACTGCGGGCAAGTGCACTTCCTCATGCCCGGCCACACCATCGAGCTCTCGCAGTGAGCTTTCTGGCGGCGATCACACCATAACGGGATCAATCGCTATTTTGCGTGGGTAGGTACCGGTCTTCGACCGCTCGGACTAGCTCGGTGCGTATGCGTTCCAGGTCGGCGGCTTGATGGGCCTGCAGCTCGTCCTCCCAGGCTGCCATTCGCGTTGCAAAGTTTTTGTCGGAGATGATGTCGTCGAGCCAGTGAGAAAAGTCCCCGCGCTCGAGATGGTATTGCAGTGCCCGTTGGTCGAGGTGCTTTACCGCGGCGCGGAAGTCGTGCATGGTAGCGGCGGGCGGCACGGGTTGGCCATTGACGGTGTGGAAGTAGAACCGGCGCTCTTTGGGTAGGCACACGTCGGCGTACTTGTGCTGGTGTCGTACGTGTTTGGTGCGGCGTTCTGCGATAGTGAACGGGCGAGACGGCCTCGAGCCTAAGCGCACGGTAGCTCGGTGGTCTGACGGAAGGTCGGCCGGTCCGTCTGTCGTCGTGAGCTCGAGCACGACGTCACTGTTGTCGATCTCGCCCGGCGGCAATGCTTTCGGTGCGAACGATGACAGCACGTAGCCACCGCGCCGCGCCCAGTGCGGTTGCTCGTCGTTACCGAGCAGATGAGCCTCGTCGTAAATCATCCAATGGGGGAATCCGTGCTGCTCGCGGTGCGCCTCAGCGGTCGAGCGCAGTCGACGCAGGTAGTCGACCTTTCGCTGCGCGACGAGCCCGGACATCGCCCCACAACACCGTCTTACATCCGGGTTATGCGCTACGAGTCACCTTGGCAGGCTGGCGTTTCCGCTTGCGCATTCGTCTCATGCTCACCAGCCGTGCCACACCCTGCTCGATGCCTTCAGCGAGCATATCGACGTCAGGCGCACTGTCGTAGTCGGCGGTAATACCGAAAACGAAACTATCGGCATAGCTCAGCATCGCGATGGCGGTGCGCAGGCCAAGAGCAATCGGCGGTACCGGTAGCACTTCCAATACCTCACGGCCCATGACCTTCTGCCTCAGCCGAGAGCCGGGCACATTAGTTGCCACAGAGACAACTGCACGTTGCGGAAGGCCAGTCAACAACCGCATCGTCCACGCCCACAATGCAAATGGGATAGCGTTAGCCGCCGACATGAATGCGCCACCGCCTTCCCGCTGACCGCTGGCTTTGGCCCTCGTGAGCCGGGAGTGCACCAGTTCCAACTGTTTCACTGGATCCGCCTCGTCGACGGGCAATAACGGGAGCATCGCCGAGACGCGGTTGTCGGTTTGGTGGAAGTCCTTCAACGACCGCACCGAGACCGGAACCAGGGTGCGTAGCGAATCATGGCGCGGCTCTTCACCGCGGTTGAGCAGAAGGCGGCGGTAGCTGTCGGTGATCGCCGCCAGCGCCACGTCGTTGAGCGTCACGTCGAACGCGCGGGACACCTTTTCCATCTCGGCGAGCCGGACCCTCGCCGCCCTGTAGCGTCGCATCGTTGTCACCGGTCCAGTCAGCGACGATTCGGGCGATGAGTTCAGCAGACTCGCCGTCAGTTCGGCTACGCCCACGGCAGCGTGCTCCGCGGCGGTCGCTGTGGCGACCGCCGCCCGCCACATGCCC
>NZ_CAXUCH010000002.1:33502-66198 GCF_964249325.1 uncultured Mycobacterium sp.
TCGACGGCAAGTGCAGCGCAGGGCTATCCGGCACCTTGGCGGCGTGTATTCTTTCCGCAAACGTATCCTCGGCGCCCCCGTCGCTGAGCTTCGCCAGCATCTGAGTTGTGGCGATCCCGTCGGCGATGCAGTGATGCAATTTCATCAGGATTGCCCACCTGTTGCGAATGAGGCCCTCGATGATCCAGCACTCCCAGAGGGGACGCTCACGGTCGAGCCGATGTTGCATCACGTTCGCGATCAGCTGAAACAAGGCGGCGTCAGCGCCGGGCTCTGGCAGCGCGGCGCGGTGCATGTGATGCATGATGTCGAAGTGCGAATCCTCCACCCAGTCGGGCGGGCCGAGATCTAGGGGATGGGTACGCAAAACTTGCGTGCAGCGAGGGACGTTGGCTACCCGTTCGGCGAAGGCTGCGACAAGCTCCTCGTAGCGTGGAACCGGCCCGGCCACAATCGACACCCCCGCAATTGCCAGGCTCACATGTGGATCGGAGTCCTCGACTTCGAGAAAACTTGCGTCCAGTGCCGACAAATGCTCCATATCGTCACTGTGCGCCCCGGTTTCTGCCCGTGAGCAGGGTCTGAAGTCCTCAGGTTGAGGGCCGAACGACGCTTCAGAGCCGCTGGAATCCGGCATAGCGTGAGGCAGGTGCTGTTCAACCGATTCCTGGAGCCCGACATTGACTGCAAGAGGCTCTCGCCGGCACCCGACATTCCGTTGTCGACCGCTGCCGAAATGAGGCTGCCACTGACCTGGATTGCGCTGCTGCACCGACGGTTACATGCCTCATTGGCCGCGACCACAGGTGTGGTTGCCGCCGCCGACGTGGTCAAATACCTGCTTGCCGTGGCGGACGTCGTCCAGTCCGCATCCGCGCTGCTGCGACATAGCCCCGAGTACGCGGGCGTAATGCTCGCCCTGCATGACGACGGGTCCGCTTGGGAACGTGGGGACTATGTGCCGGCGCTCGCTTGGTTGTTTTGGCACCAGATGGTGTCTAGGTTAACGACGTGACTGAAACCAGAAAGACGCTGAAATCGCGGTGTGCCGTCCCGCTGCTACCGCCCCAGGCCGGTGAGGGCCACGATGTCCGCGACCGATGAACCCGTCACCATCCTTTCGGCAAGCGAAAGCTGGAACCTGCTCGCGAGCGTGACGTTAGGGCGCCTGGTCACCAGCGTCCAAGGCGAGCCGGAGATCTTTCCGGTCAACTTCGTCGTGCAGCGACGCACTGTGCTCTTTCGCACGGCGGAGGGCACCAAGTTGGTCAGCGCCGCAATTAACAATCGTGTGCTTTTCGAGGCCGACGACCACAATGTCGCTGAAGGCTGGAGCGTCATCGTAAAGGGCACAGCCCGCATGCTGCGTACACGCGAGGAGATCGAAGAGGCCGAGTCGGCACAGCTGCTGCCATGGACCGCAACGTTGAAGCAGCATTACGTTCGCGTTGTCCCAATTTCCTTGACAGGCAGGCGCTTCCGCTTTGGGCCGGAACCGTCTCCTGAGTCCACGCTCGCCTGAAACGCCGCGCATAGGAGCGGGCGGTCGAGTTGGCAGCCCGCATCAGTCTGCGGGGCGGCGCCACAACCGAGGCGGCGCTCCGCTCGGGGTGCGCTGTGACCACCACAGTGCCTCGAGTATCGCGGCGCCGACCACACCTAGTGCGAGCGCCGTGGCGGTCAATGCGATGTTCGTGGGATCGAGCATGAACTTGTCCCGGGCCCACGGGATGCTGAAAATCACTACGTATGCGGCGCCGGACAGTGCAACCAGTACCACCCGCCACCACGTATACGGGCGAGTCGCCACCGCAAGGACCCACACCGCGATCACTAGGAGGGTGATCAGCGCCGACGTCGACGCCTGCATCTGCTGAACGGGCGTGGCGGCCGCCCCTCGGAACGCCAACAGATAACACGCGAAAGTCGCGACACCGGCGACCGCGCCGTTGGGCACCGCGGCCCTGATAACTCGGCGGACGAAACCGGGCTGCGCACGTTCGTTGTTGGGAGCCAGCGAAAGGATGAATGCCGGCACCCCGATGGTGAACCAGGCTGCGGTTGTCACCTGAATCGGCTGGAACGGAAAAGACAACACGTTGATGCCGAATGCTTTGGCGCCCAGACCCCCAATACCGATCAGCAATGCGAGCAGTACCGAGTACACGGTCTTGGTCAGGAAGAGATTCGATACCCGTTCGATGTTGCCGATCACGCGGCGGCCTTCGCCTACTACGTACGGTAGCGTGGCGAAGTTGTTGTCCAGCAGCACAATTTGAGCGACCGCGCGTGCAGCCGAGCTTCCCGCTCCCATTGCGACGCCGACGTCGGCGTCTTTGAGGGCCAGCACGTCGTTGACCCCGTCACCGGTCATTGCGACGCTGTTGCCGCGGGATTGCAAGGCACGCACCATTGCGCGCTTTTGGTCGGGACTGACCCGGCCGAATATGGAGTACTGCTCGACCACGTCAGCCAGTTCATCGGCATCGGTGGGTAGCTGGCGGGCGTCCAGTGTCTGCCCCGAAAGCCCCAGCGCAGACGTCACCGTACCCACCGATACAGCGTTGTCACCCGAGATGACCTTGACCGAAACATGCTGAGCAGCAAAGTAATCCAAGGTCTCGCGGGCGTCGGGCCGCACCCGCTGTTCCAGCATGATCAACGCGGCCGGCACGACGCGACCCGGCGCGTCGGGATGGTTGACCGGCAGGTCGGTGGAGCCCAGAAAGAGCACCCGTAACCCGCGGGATCCGAACTCCTCGGCCTGTTCGGCGACCGCTGACGACGGTTCAAGCAGCACATCGGGCGCGCCGAGAACCCAGTTGCCGTGCTTGGCATAGGACACCCCGCTCCACTTGGTAGCGGACTTGAACGGGGCGGTCGCGGTGACGGTCCAGCCCGGGGCGTTATGGTACGCCTCGGCGATGGCGTGGATGCTGGCGTTCGGACGGGGATCGTCGGCAGCCATCGAAGCGAGTGCATCGATGACCATGCCCACGTCCGGCGCGGTGTCCAGCGGCTGCATGTCGGCTACCTGCATCCGGTTCTCGGTCAGCGTGCCGGTCTTGTCGGCGCACACCACGTTGACCCGGGCGAGGCCTTCAATGGCAGGCAACTCCTGCACCAGACATTGGCGCTGGCCGAGGCGGACGACGCCGACCGCGAACGCGATCGATGTCATCAGCACCAAACCTTCGGGAACCATCGGCACCAATGCCCCTACCATGCGCAGCACCGACTGCCGCCAGCCGACGTGGGTCGTGAAAAGCTGGGTGTAGATGATCAACAGCCCGGCGGGAATCAGCAGATACGTGATCAGTTGAAGGATCTTGTTGATTCCAGCGCGCAGTTCCGAGCGCGCCAGACTGAACTTGCTGGCCTCCATGGTGAGCCGGGCCGCGTAGGCGTCGCGTCCGACCTTCGTGGCCCGATAGGCACCGCCTCCAGCCACGACGAAGCTGCCAGACATGACCGGGTCGCCAATGTCTTTCAGAATCGGGTCCGCCTCACCGCTGAGCAGCGACTCGTCGATCTCCAAACTGGATTCCTCGACCACCACACCGTCGACGACGACCTGATCGCCAGGACCCAGCTCGATGATGTCGCCGAGCACTACCTCGTTAGGCAGAAGTTCACGGGTCTGATCGGCCCGGCGCACCAGCGGCTTGGCCTGTCCCACGATCGCTAGTTTGTCCAGTGTCTGCTTGGCGCGAAGTTCCTGCACCATGCCGACGACGCTGTTGGCGATGATCAAAAGCCCGAATAGCCCATTGATCAGCGAGCCGGTCGCCACCACGATGGCGAAAAGCACGCCCAGGATGGCGTTGATTCGGGTAAAGATGTTGCCTCGGACGATGTCGGCCACGCTGCGCGTCGCCCGGCTGGGAACGTCATTGGTTTTTCCGTCGGCAATCTGCTGGGCCACTTCCGCGTCGGTGAGCCCGGCGACGATCGACGTCGACATGACCGGCAAGCCTATCGAGCAAACCGGGGAATTCGTCGGTTCGTAAGGCCAAAAGTCACTTAAGACTGCTGGCATCGGCCTCTGGCCCACCGGCAAAGCTGTCGTCAGGATGGCGACGTGCACAGCCACAACCACGAATGGGTATCGCCGGCCACGCTCGACCCGGAAGAAACTGCCGATCTGCTGCTGCGTGATCTGCGCAGCACACCCAAAGGGCTGTCGGAGACCGAAGCCAAGCGGCGCCTATTGCAGTACGGGCCGAACGAATTGCAGCGACGCAGCGGCCGCGAGTGGCCAACGGCATTGGTGCGCCAGTTGACCCATCCGCTGGCGTTGCTGCTATGGGTGGCCGCCGGATTGCTGGTGATCGTCGGCTCGCATGTGGTGGCATCCGCCGTGGTGTTGATCATCATGCTGAATGCAGCCTTCTCCTTCGTACAGGAACTACAGGCTGAACGGGCAGTGGAGGCGCTGGCCAAGTACTTGCCACAACGGGCCAATGTTCAGCGCGACGGCGCCATCGTGGAAATCGACGCGACGCAGGTGGTTCCCGGCGACATCGTGGTAATCCAGGAGGGGGATCGCGTCGCCGCCGATATCCGGTTATTGGCCGGTGCCATCCAAGTCGATTTGTCGGCGCTGACCGGGGAATCCGTGCCTGCGCTGCGATCAGCGGCAATGATCGACGTGAATGTGCCATTGCTGAGCGCACACGAGTTGGTGTTCAGCGGAACCAGCTGCACGGGCGGTGAGGCCAGGGGAGTGGCATTCGCCACCGGCATGGCCACCGAGATCGGTCGGATCGCGGCGCTGTCCGAGCGCGTCAAACCCGACCCGAGCCCGTTGGAGCGTCAAGTCAGGCGGGCGGCCTGGCTGATTGCCGCGGTGTCGGTCATGCTGGCGTTGTCGTTCATCCCGGTGGCCACAATTGCGGCCCATCTGACCTTGATCAACTCTCTGGTGTTCGCCGCGGGCCTGCTGGCCGGCATGGTGCCTGAGGGATTGCTGCCGGTGATCACCCTGGCACTAGCGGTAGCGGTGCGCGAGTTGGCGAAGCGCGGCGCACTGGTCAAACGACTTTCCGCAGTGGAAACCCTTGGCTCCACGGACGTGATCTGCACCGACAAGACCGGCACGCTTACTCAAAACTGCATGAACCCGGTCGCGGTGTGGACCGCATCGGGCCGAATCGATCTCGACAGCGACCATCTCGACACCTTGGAGTGTCCCACGCTTGAGTCGCTGGGCCGCATCGCGGCGAGCTGCAACAACGCCCGCATCCAGGAGGCTAAGGGACCGACCGGCGACCCTACCGAGATCGCGGTGCTCTCAGCGGCTCGTATTCTCGGCGCAGAGACAGGTGCGGCGGCACGAGAAGCCCGCCGGCGCTGGCAATTTCACTTCGACCCCGAAGTGAAGCTGATGTCGACCATCGACAGGTCCGATGACGGGTCACCGGTCGTGCACACAAAAGGCGCACCCGAGGCGCTGCTGCCGCGATGCAGCCGCATCCTCGACACTGACGGTCAACCGCAGCCCCTCGACGATTCGCAACGACGCAGTGTCGAACATGTCGTCAACGCCTTCGCTGCGGAAGGGTTGCGGGTCCTGGGTTTCGCGCAGCGGCCGCTACCGCCGAAAAAGCGACCGCCGCACCGGCGAACCCTCGCCGAACAGGATCTGTGCCTTACCGGTTTGATAGCCATGCTCGATCCACCCAGGCCGGGCGTGGTCGAGGCGGTCGCGCAGTGCCGCACCGCCGGCATCCGGATCATCGTGATCACCGGCGATCATCCGCTGACCGCCGCGGCCATCGCAGAGCGCATCGGCATCACAGGCTCGCACCCGACAATCATCACCGACGAAGATTTCGAGCAACTTGACGAAAACCAGTTAGCCGCGCTCATACGCGAGCAGCCGGAGGTGATCTTCGCCCGCGCCTCGCCGGAGATCAAGCTGCACATCGCCGAAGCGCTACGCCGCGACGGCCATGTCGTCGCGATGACCGGTGACGGTGTCAACGATGCGCCCGCGCTGCGCCGGGCCGACATCGGTGTGGCAATGGGCCTTTCCGGCACGGATGTCGCTCGGGAAGCCGCGACGATGGTGCTCACCGACGACGACTTTGGCTCGATCGTCGCCGCGGTGCAAGGAGGCCGGCGCATCTACGACAACGTCCGCAAATTCATCGTCTACATCTTCGCGCACGCGGTCCCCGAAGTGGCTCCTTTCATGGTGTTCGCCCTCAGCGGCGGGGCTATCCCACTGCCGCTGACGATCTTGGAGCTGCTCGCCTTCGACGTCGGAAGTGAAACACTGCCGGCGCTGTCGCTCAGTCGCGAAACGGCCGAGCCGGGTATCATGCACCGTCCACCGCGGCCGCGCAACGAAGGCATCATCCGTGCACCAATGTTGCTGCGCGCGTGGCTGTTTCTGGGCGTGATCGTCGCCGGGCTGTCATTGGGTGGCTTCTTCTACATTCTGCTCAAAGCAGGCTGGCATCCTGGCGTATCGGTCGACACAGGCACGCATCTGCATCGCGTTTACCGACAAGCGACCACGATGACCCTGCTCGGCATGATCGTCGGCCAGATCGGTACCGCATTCGCCGTGCGCACCCAGCGCGCTTCGCTGCGGTCCGTGGGGGTGTTTAGCAACAAGTACCTGCTCGCCGCCATTGCCGCCGAAATCGGCCTGGCCGCCATATTCGTCTACACCCCGCCATTGCAGGCCCTGCTCGGCACCGAGGCGCTGCCGGCCACGGACCTGCTGGTGCTGCTGCCCTTCCCGTTCGTGGTCTGGGGGGCAGACGAATTCCGTCGGTACCTACTGCGCCGCTGGCACAAAGGGCGAGTTGTCCTGCCGAAAGGTTGCCCTCAGCTTCAGAGCGCCCCTGACCGCGACCGAACACTGGGGTAGTTAATCACGCGGCGTGGGGTAGGTCGGGGGTCGAAAGTGCCGCCTGGGGTGTCGGACGGCTCACTGCAGGGGCCCAGCCGACATACGTCAAATACAACCCGATCAGTCCCACGACGACGAAGCCGCTCCACCACCACGCGGTGGTGTCGAGCATCGAGGAGGCGGCCGAGATGTAGGTGCGGGGAAAGGCCATCAGAAACACGCCCTTTAGCACGGTCAACCAGCCCAGGACAGACACGATGACCGCAGCAGCGCCTCGCCAATACTGGTGAAGCGCAACCACGACCATGCCACTCATCAGGACGAACGCGCCGGTTACCCAGGGCCACACGAAGTTCTCGCTGAACTCCGAAAGCAGCGTTCGCATGTCGGAGCTGCGAGCCACCGCCGTGGCGGTGACGACAACGAGGTACGGGCCGATTACGCGGGCGAACATGTGGGTCCTGTCGTCCGGCTGTTGTGACGAGTTCATTGCTTTACCTCTATCTGGTATCCGGAGTCGGTCGAGATGGCAATGCCAGGAAGCTATCCGATCAATCGACCGCCGCCCTGCGATAGGGACCGAAGTCCCGTCTCGTCGAGGCCGTTCGTCAGCTTCTCCGCACCTGCGGGCGCTTGCGGTTCGCAGCTGTAGTCTGCCGGCCGGACGTGCCAGCTGTTCCATTCGCACTTGAAGAGTCGAGACGCCGACGCTTCCGAAACGAATGGTGGCGCCAGGGCCATAGCGCAGAAGCCACGTCATACACCTGCAATCGAGTCAACTGCCGGTGTTCTGGGATCCGCGGGTATCTCCTGGTAGGCATCGCTTCGCCTTCTCTAAACTGCCCCTGGTGGGCGGTTTATGATGGCCGCTTGCATGGACGTGTGACGCGGACTGGGCTGGCAATAGATTGCGGCCCCAGCAGTTATCCCCGCGCCGGCGGCGACGAGCAGGATCCGGGCGCCCGGTGGCAGCTGACCGATAGTCCGGTGGAGTGCCGCGGCAAGGGAAGCGGTATGGCTTCTTTCCTCTGCTGCGACAGTGATCCGTTCGACACCCACTCCGAGTTCCGTCGCGAGAGCGGCGCGGTATCCGGGGAGGGCGGGGGCGGCGACGATCACATCGATATCGCCGATTTCGAGCGCGGACTCATCGAGACAGCCGCGAGCCGCCTCGGCCGCAGCGACGGCGAATTGCCGTTCCTGCGTGACAGATGCGCTGAATCGAACAACGTTACGTGCATCTCCGAGCCCGACCGTGGCGCGAAAGCTCTCGCCATCGTCAGGGCAATTCTTCCAATGGAATCGGCCTAAGCCTTCACCGTCGCCCGTCCAGCTGCACAACAGTGCCGCACCGACTGGCGGGAATGGGAAGTGCTCGCTCATCCCATGCCCGGGATCGGCATCGCTGGCCACAACTAAGGCGCAATCGATGGTGCGCGACCGGAGAAATCCGTCAACGATCTGCAGCGCCGTGAGCACTCCGCACGTGCCGTTGGCAATGTCGAAGGAGAATGTGCCATGTCCGCCGGCATGAGGATCTTCCGCGTTGGCGCCGATATCGTCCTGGATGAGCGCCGCGAGCGCGGGTTCCCCAAGATTGCGATCGCGGTAAATTCCTGCGTTTACCAAAAGATCGACGTCGTCGGCGATTCGCCCAGCCTGACGCAGACATCTGTGCGCCGCCGAAACGGCCAGCCGCAGCGCACTGTGTCTGGTACGCCAACCGCCACGAATGACGTCGAGATGTTCAATAACGGTGCCCATAGCGCTTCACAAGATCCTCGTCCAGAGTGAGCAAAACAACGCCGATCTCCAGGCCTGACGCCAAAGCGATCAGTGCCACGGTCTCTCCCGGCTGGATGCGGCCGGCTTCGAGTTCTTCGACAAGTGCGACCGTATGGGTGGTTGAGGCAGTGTTTCCGTATCGATCCACGGTGATCACCGCATCGTGGCGAGGGCTGTCGCCAAACGACGCGGACATCGCAGCCATGCCTTTGCGAATGGCGCGCGCTGAGGTTTGATGGGTAATCACGTGGTCGATGTCGTGAATCGAAATCCCGGCTGTGTCAAGGACTTCGTGGAGCAGAAGCGGGGTGTTCGAAATCGCTGCACGATGGATTCCCCGAGAATCAGTGAACATGCGGGCCCCCGGATCCCGGCCCTTCGGATAAGCCAGGCACAGACGGCTGTAGTCGGCAACAGTGGTGAAGCCGGCCAGGACGATCCCACCCGATCCCGGCGCCGCACGCTCAAGCAGCAGCGCCGCTCCCGCGTCACCGAGCGTCAGTGAGGCTAGTTCTTTGCTCATGATGTTGCGGATGTGCCGGGCCGCGTTCTGGCCGAGGGGAGAGATGTATTCGCCGCTGATCACCAGACCGCGCTCGACGGTTCCCTGTCGAATCCAGTTGTTGAGCACAGTGACGCCGGTCAGCATTCCGGCACAGGCGTTGGAGATGTCGAAGGTCGTCGCATTCTCGGCGCCGATCGCGTGGGCGACAGCACTGCTCATCGACGGCTCCAGCCATTGTGTAAGACCGCCGCGGAATTTAGTGATGCTGCAGTTGATCACTACATCGATCGACACGGGATCCTGCTGCGCGCTGGCCAGACAGTCGACGGCCGCCATGTTGGCAAGACTGTAGGAGTCCTCGTCGCCGGTCGAGACGCGACGCTCGCGTATACCTGTCAGTCGTTGGAGATCGATATGGGTGTGATGACGTGTGGTCGACATCAACTCATCTGTCGTGAGATGTGTCGGCGGAAGACGGCGGCCGGCGCCAGCCACACGGGTACTGAATGGCGCAGCTCCTTCGCCCGAAATATCCATCACCAGCCAATGATTGCGCATCGGCATCTCCTTAATGACGGGCGAGCATTGCTAGCGCCGGAACTCCAAGACGTCGCTAAGGGGACGGCGGGGTGTGAGCGGTATCTGGCGCTCGACTGCCGGTATGCTGCCCACCCGGATCAACAGCTGCGGCAGCCCGGCTTGTCCGCTGAGCCGCCGGATCAGCTCTCGGGCCGGCGATACTTCGATCATGTGCGTAAGGGTGCACGTCGCCATCCCGGCAAGGGTGCACTCAAGCAATACAGCGGATAACGCCTCGCCACAACGGAATACCTGCGACGGGCTGTCATCGCCCGTGGACAGCACGAGGATTTTCGAGTGATCCACGTCGATCCCGGGACGCCGCTCCTCATACCCGGTTGTCGGGAACGCCCGCGCCACATCAACACGGCCGGCTTCGGATGCGGACAACCGTGCGCTCGGCGGGACACCGTGGTCCAAATCGAACGGTGATGTCCACCAGTGTAGTTCGGCTTGGTAGGAGGGGTCATTACGGCGAAGGGCTTCGGTGAGCCGGGAAGCCTCCGCCAACTGCTCGCGATCATCGTCGGGTATCACGCTAAGCGTCACAATACGGCCGTCAACCTGGCTTTGCAGCTGGCCTTCCAGCGACTGCCAACGCCTCGCCGGGCCGAACGGCAACCGGTCGGTACGCCGTCGCAGGATCGCCCGGGCCCGCTGCCGGTCTGCATCGCTGACTGACGCCAGCGGACTGAAGCGGACCGTTGCCAAATGGTCCGGGTTATCGGGGTCCGGGAACCGGTCGACGGTGCTGTCCCAGCCGGAAGCCGCCATCGCCACCCGCAGATGATCGAGTACCGCGCCACAGCTAAGGAGCAATTCTCTGGCCGTGGGATCGGTAACCTGCACCAGCAGCCTGCGCTCCAAGAACAGCTGAAGCCGGTCGCCTTCGGCCACCCAATGCCACGGCTGGCTATTGTGCAGCGAAGGCGCGCGAGAGGCCAGCATCACCGCGTCGCGGATCACTTCGGGTTCCAATACCCTGGTCATACCTTCGACGCTAAGGATTTCGCGATAGGGTTCCAGGGCCGTTGGTCCTTGAGGAGCCGGGCTTTGGACCCGAGCTTTTGGTGCAGGGCGATCAGGATGCTTGTCATCCATGACCATTCCGGCAGAAAATCAGCACACGGCGCATGAGCTCGCCACCCGAGGTTCGCCTGCAAGATGCACTTCGCTGACGATCGCAGGTGCCCACATGCTGAGTCAGCTAATTGCGCAGCACTGCAACCGAAGTAGCGTCACCGCTGATATGGCACCGGCGTCACCGGCTGTGTAGATGGGTCATTAGTCCCATAGGAAGTGGTCCTTCTGCCCCGGTCTTCAGCAGGCCGACGACAGTAGGCTTTGGCGCATGACCTATGTGATCGGCAGGGCCTGTGTTGACGTGACGGACAAGTCTTGTGTACAAGAGTGTCCAGTCGACTGCATCTACCAAGGCGCTCGTTCGCTCTACATCAACCCAGACGAGTGCGTGGATTGCGGTGCGTGCAAGCTCATTTGCCGCATGGAGGCGATCTTCTATGAAACCGATTTGCCGGAAGACCAGCAACAGCACCTCGCCGACAACGCCGCATTCTTCCGGGAAACTTTGCCTGGACGAGAAGGTCCACTGGGCTCGCCGGGTGGGGCCGCCACTATCGGCCCAGTGGGGGTGGATACGCCGCTGATCGCTGCGTTGCCTCGGCGAGGAGGGTGATGCCAACGGTTGGGCATCAAGGACAGCGCCAGCCATAAGTCGGAAAGGCACCTAATGTCTCCCCCAGCAATGAAGTACGGAATACTGGTCGGTGTCGACGGGTCGCTGGAGTCGGACGCCGCTGTTCGTTTCGGTACTCGCGAAGCGGTGATGCGCGATACGCGGCTTACCCTGATGCACGTCGTCGCTCCAGTCCCCGATTGGCCCACCCCTTCCAGGCAAGCAGAGCTCGCAGTGGCGTGGGACGAGAACGCTCGCGACGTCATCGAACAAGCCCGCAAGACGGTGTTAGCCGCTGTGGGCGAATCCGACTGGCAGCAGCTGTGCACCGAGGTGGTGTATTCGCCCGTCGTGCCTATGCTCATCGGCGCCTCCTCCGAGGCCCAAATGGTCGTCGTTGGTAGTAGGGGGATGGGGGCTTTGGGCAGGTTTCTGCTGGGCTCCGTCAGCAGTGGTCTGGTGCGCCATGCGCACTGCCCGGTCGCGGTCATCCATGCCGGTGGGAGTTCGGCCAACGATAAAGCTCCGGTCTTGGTGGGCGTTGACGGGTCGCCGGCCTCGCACGGGGCTATCGAGTTGGCATTCGACGAGGCGTCGCGCCGCAAGGTGGAGCTGGTCGCGTTGCATGCATGGAGCGATGTCGGTGTCTTTCCGGTCCTCGGCATGGATTGGCGGGACTACGAAACCAGAGGTGCGGAAGTGCTGGCCGAACAGTTGGCCGGCTTCCAAGAACAATATCCCGATGTACATGTGCGGCGACAGCTCGTCTGTGACAAGCCTGCCCACTGGCTCATTGAGGAATCCACACATGCCCAGCTCGTGGTGGTCGGCTGCCGTGGCCGAGGTGGATTTCCCGGCATGCTATTGGGCTCGGTGAGCTCTGCTCTTGCACAATCGGCGAAAGCGCCCTTGATCGTTCACCGCACCAGCTGAAGCAGCGATCCCTGCTAGTGCTCGCCGCCGGACGTTGCTCTGCCGTCACTGCCACCAATCGCGTTCGGAGGCAAGGGTTATGCGTGCGTTGCGGGTGGCGCTCGCGTTATCGGTAAAAGTAACGCTCACCGTGTCGCCGGGAGCTTTCGACAGGACCGCCGCGACCAGGGCATCGGCGCTAGTGATTACTCGTTCGTCCATCTTGGTGATTACCGCGCCGGCGTTGAGCCCGGCCGCTGCCCGGGGCTGCCGCGTTGCGTCTCGAGGATCTTGGCGCCACGGGTGCCAGTGTCGTCGGCTAACTGCACACCTAAATAGGCATGGGATGCCTTGCCGGTGGCGATCAACTCGGCCGCGATGCGTTTGGCTTGATCGACTGGAATAGCAAACCCCAACCCGATCGAACCGCTGGGTCCGAAAAACAAGTTTCCTATCGTCGCGAACAGCGAGGTCACCCCGATGAGGTCGCCGTTGCTGTCGATCAATGCTCCACCGAAACTTCCAGGGTTGATCGCGGCATCGGTTTGGATCGCGTCGATCACGGTCTGGCGTTTAGTGGAGTCGCCAATAGTGGGCACGGGGCGGTGTAGCGCGCTGATGATGCCGGCGGACACCGTGCCTTGCAGTCCCAGCGGCGACCCGACCGCCACTACTTTCTGGCCGACGTGAAGGTTGGCCGAAGAACCGAGCGTGATCGGGATCAGTCCGGAAATACCTTCTGCGCGAAGGACCGCCACGTCGGTAGCCGAATCCTTACCGACGAGACTGAACGGTGCGGTGCGGCCATCGGCGAAGATAGCCGAGGGTTTCGTCGAGCCATCGACGCTGCGGCGGTTGCCGAAAACAGAGGCGACATGGCTGTCGGTCAGGATCAGCCCGTCGCTGCTCAACACAATGCCCGAGCCCGCGCTTACAGGCGATCGGTGCCTTCCTCCAGCTTGACCACGCTCGGCACCGCCTTGGCGGCGGCACGTTCGAGAGCCGAAGTTAGTAGGCCGGCCTCGGGCCAGGCGGTCGACACATCGCAGCCGGTGGGATCGACAGCCAGCACGGCTGTTGCCCCGATGACACCTGAGACCACGGCTACCGCCACTGCGCCGGCGAACAGTTTCCAATTGGGGAAAGTACTCGGCCGCAATTCATTCATTGCGTTGCCTCCATGACTCCTGTTTCGTAACGCGGTCTCACAAGCTTCGTGTCGACTTCATCTTGAGGGTGGCAGGCAAACGGAACTAGGGACCGAAGTCCCACGCCCGCAGGGCGTTCGTCGCTGGGCCGGCTGCCGGGACGCATTGATCCCCGACAGCGGTGCCCAAACGGCTCCGTGGTCGCCGGCGGGTCATTTGTCGCCGCGCCGACAAACGGCCCCCCAACGCGGGACTTCCGTCCCTACCGGGGTAAATCGTCAACTGATCGGATCGAATCGCCAGTGACCGAAAATCAAGGAGGCCTCATGCAAGGGCATCCTCACGATGTCGGTTCCCGTCGCCACAGCGAAGCCTGCCGAAAAGCACATCCAGATCAAGTGCGACTGAGACGAGGGGGCGGTCCCGCCTATAGAGACCGAGTTGACAGCGATACGGAGTGAGACGAAATGAAACCGCCGACACGGCCTTCCCCGAGTGGATCACGGATTGTGACGTTGACGATGAACCCGGCCCTCGATATCACGACGACTGCCGAGCGGGTGCGGCCCACCGAGAAAGTCCGCTGCCACGGTGCCCGGTATGACGCCGGCGGCGGCGGCATCAATGTGGCACGCATCGCGCACGTGCTCGGCGCATCGGTGTCGGCAATATTCCCCGCCGGTGGTCAGAGCGGCGACGTGGTTACCGATTTCGTTCGCGCGGCGGGTGTCACGTTCCGCCGCATCAAGATCGCCGAGGCTACCCGGGAAAGTTTCACCGTCAACGAGGCCTGCAGCGGACAGCAGTATCGGTTCATCCTTCCCGGCCCCCGGCTGAGCTTCGCTGAACAGGCGCAATGCCTGGACGAACTGCGGATAGCGGCGCGGTCGGCTGAGTTCGTTGTGGCAAGCGGAAGCCTGCCGCCAGGTGTCCCCGCCGCCTACTATCAGCGCATCGCAGATATCTGCACCGAGCTGGGGACGCTGCTGATTCTCGACACATCCGGCGGCGGCTTACAGCACATCACCTCCGGAGTATTCCTGTTGAAAGCCAGCGTGCGAGAACTGCGCGAATGCGTCGGATGTGACCTCACCAGCGAGTCGGATCAAGTCGCGGCGGCACAGGAGCTTATCCAGCGCGGGCGCGCCCAAATCATTGTCGTCTCGCTGGGGTCAAACGGCGCGCTGCTGGTGACACCGCTTAAGAATCAACGGTTTTCTGCACTTCCCATGCGTTCCGGCAGCGGTGTCGGAGCCGGTGACGCGATGGTTGCGGCGATCACTGTCGGGCTCAGCCACGGATGGCCGATCGAGAAGTCGCTGCGCTTTGGAATCGCTGCCGGCGCGGCGATGTTGATGACACCCGGGACGGCCCCCTGTAACCGCGCCGATGTGGAGCGTCTATTCGAGACTGTGCCAGAGCCGACAGAGGTGTGATCCGACGCCCGGTTCAACCGCCGGTTTGCTCAGTGACGCCGGCGATTTCGGCGACAGCCGCGGTGACCACTGCAGGCACCGCAGCCGACACTTGCGGGGTCAGACCGATGCCGTGGCTGGTGTCAGCGACCTCGACGGCGAACAGCACCAGTTGATGAGGCACCCGGCCCAGCGCCTGGCCCAGCGCGAATGCCTCGGCGACATCGAAGTTGTGCGTACTTATCGTGGTCGTCGATGCCAGGGCGTCTGCGGTGATCCGACGAATGCGGCCAGGCATCGAGGCTGTTGTGATCGCTGCATCGATGACGACTGCCAGCGCTGCGCCGGACCACGTGTCGAGCAGGCGCATTGGGTCTTCAATTCCGATCAGAACCCGAACATCAGGCAGGGCCAGCTCACCGATGGCCGCGGCCACAGCCGGCCCGATACCGTCATCGCGACGATATTCGTTGCCGACACCGATGACGACGGTGTTCAACGGCGATCCACCGTGAGCCTCAGAAAGTGGGCCGAACAGGAAATGCAGGGGTCGTAGCTGCGAATCACCCTCTCGCACAACGCTGTCAATTCGCCGTCGTCCAGCAATAGATTCTCGTACACAACTTTCGCCAGATCGGCTTCGATCGCAGCCTGGTTTTGTGACGTGGGCGGGATGATGGTGGCGTTTTGGATAAGCCCGGCGTCGTCGATCTGGTATCGGTGATACAGCAGTCCCCGCGGCGCCTCGCTGACACCGTGGCCAACCCCTGCGCGGGCCGGCACGTCGACGAACGGGCGGGGAGGACGCTCGTACTCGTCGATGATGCGCAGCGCTTCTTCGATCGCGTACACCACCTCGACTGCTCGAACAACAATGCTGCGGAAGGGGTTTCGGCATTCGGGCCCGAGCCCGGCACCGGTGGCGGCTTCCCAGGCGAGTGGTGAGAGCGCCGAGGAGTTCAGCGAGTAGCGCGCGAGCGGGCCGGTGAGATAGCGGCCGCCGTCGAGGGTCGCGTGCAGCGCGGTGGAGTACGTCACCTGCGATTCGACAACGTGATCGCTGAATTCAGCAGCCTCGAAAGGCGGTCCGGCGCTGCGCGCAATCGTGCCGTTCTCGATCGGGTAAGTATCTGCCTGGCTCAATGCCAATAGTTCGTGGTCGAGTTCCATGTCGAGGAACTCGAATCCGGACACCCAACTGACCGTGGCCATCGCGTCGTCGAATGCTAGACGCAGCTGTTCGGCCAGCGCCGCCAGCTCCGCGCGGGTAGGCACCGAGTAGAACCCGCCGAGCCGGACGTTGATCGGATGGATCGCCCGCCCACCGATGAACTCCATCAGCCGGTTGCCCGCCTTCTTCAGCCGCAGGCCACGTTCCACGACCCCACGCTGGTCGCGCGCCATGGCGATGGCATCCGGGTAGCCGAGAAAATCGGGTGCATGCAGCAGGTAGATGTGCAGCACGTGACTGTGGATCCACTCCCCGCAGTACAGCAGTCGCCGCAGCGCGACCAGCGACGGGTCAAGCGTGACTCCGCATACGTCTTCGATCGCATTGCAGGCGCTGACCTGGTAAGCCACCGGGCAGATGCCGCAGACCCGGGCGGTGATGTCCGGCGGCTCCGTGTACGACCGGCCGCGCAGGAAGGCCTCGAAAAACCTTGGCGGCTCGTAGATGTTCAGCTCGACGCTCTCCAACGCCCCATCGCGCAACACGACGTGAACAGCGCCTTCGCCTTCCACCCGGGTCAGCGCGCCGACGCTCAGCGTGCGGGCGCCGTCACTCATGTGTCACTCCGCTCGGCAGCAAAGTTGGCAACATTGAACGTCGAGAACACCCGATTGACGTCGTCCTCTGACATCCCGTCGCGGCGCAGCAGCGGGATCAGCGTCGAGGTCTGCGGCACAGCGGACGGGCCGAAACAGCCGTAGCAGCCACGACGATGCCTGGGACACAGCGCTCCGCAGCCCGCGTGGGTGACCGGGCCGAGACAAGGAGTGCCGTCAGCGACGAGGACACAGGTCACGCCACGTAGTTTGCACTCGGTGCACACCGTCTTGGCCGGCAGCCGAGGTTTGCGTCCGATCAGCAGTGCCGCCAAAGTGTCGAGCAGCTGCCCGCGGTCGATCGGGCATCCCTGCAGTTGATAGTCGACCTTGACGTGCGCCGACGCCGGCGTCGATGTCGCCAGAGTGTGTATGTATTCAGGTTTGGCGTAGACGACGGAGGTGAATTCGGCGATGTCGGCGAAGTTCCGCAGCGCCTGGACCCCGCCCGCGGTGGCGCACGCTCCGATGGTGACAAGCACTCGCGACTGGTCCCTGATTTCGTGGATTCGCCGCTCGTCGGCTTCAGTGGTGATCGATCCTTCGACCAGCGACATGTCGTAGGGTCCGCCGACGATCGCACTGGAGGCTTCCAGGAAGGTGGCGATCTTGACCTGTGCGGCCAGCGTGAGCAACTCGTCCTCGCAGTCCAGCAGGGTCAGCTGGCAGCCGTCGCAGGACGCGAACTTCCAGACCGCCAATGTGGGTGTGCCCATCTACAGCTCCTTGACCGCAAGCAGCGGGCCGGCGACGTCATAGCCGACAATGGGGCCGTCGCGGCACAGCAACAGCGGGCCGAGCTGGCAGTGGCCGCACCAGCCGATGCCGCACTGCATGTTCCGCTCCAGCGAGACGCGGATGTCGGTTGGTGTCATGCCCTTATCCAGCAATGCTTCGGCGGCAAATCGCATCATCGGCTCCGGTCCGCACAGAAATGCCGTCGTGCGACCGGGATCCAGCGCCAGCCGGCGCAGCGGCTCGGTGACGAAACCTACCTCGCCCGACCAGCCTTGAACCGGGACATCGACGGTGAGATGCAGCTCGATCTTCGGATGCACGGCCCACTCGTCGAGCTGCCCGCTGAACACGAAATCCGACATCGAGCGCGCACCCACGATCAGCACCAGCCGTCCGTAGTCTGCCCGGTGGGCCATCGCGCCCAGCACCGCCGGGCGCAGCGGACAGAACCCCACGCCGCCGGCGACCATGACCAAATCCCGGCCGACGGCTTCGGCCAGTCCCCACGTGGTGCCGAACGGGCCTCGTACGCCGATCACGGTGCCCACCTGCGCGTCGTGTAATGCGCGGCTGACCGCTCCGACGGCGCGGACGGTGTGGGTGATCGTTCCGTCGGTGGCGGTGGGGTCGCCGCTGATTGAGACCGCTATCTCGCCCACACCAAATGCGTAGAGCATCATGAACTCGCCTGGCTGCGGGGTTCGTAACGTCTGCCCGAGCGGTTCCAGGCACAATGTCGCCGAATCCCGGTTCTCCTCGACGCGGCTTCGGACCCGGTAGGGGATCGGCGCCATGGGAGGGTGGGCCGAAAATTGCAGGGCGCCGTCGTCAGTGAGCATCAGTGTCGGCGCCGGCCATCTTGTTCATCTCCTCGGTGATGTCGATACCGGTCGGACACCAAGCGATGCAGCGCCCGCAGCCTACACAGCCCGACATCCCGAATTGGTCATGCCACGTACCCAGCTTGTGTGTCAGCCAATGTCGGTAGCGAGATGCGCCGGACTGGCGGGTGCTGCCGCCGCCGTGGATGTAGGTGAAGTCGAACTCATGGCATGATGCCCAATGCTGCCAGCGCTCGGCGTGCTTACCGGTCAGATCTGTGACGTCGTCGGTGCTGGTGCAGTAGCACGTCGGGCACACCATCGTGCAGTTCCCGCAGGTCAGGCAGCGGCTGGCCACCTCCTCCCACTGCGCCGACTCGCGTGAACGGATCAGCAGCTCCCGAAGATCCGCCTCCGGCATCTGGCGGCCCATTCGGTGTGACGCTGCCTCGACATCACCTCTGGCACAGTGGATTTCGCTGACACTGGCTTCGCGGTGCGGTATTACCGCGAGCACGTCGGCGCCCTCCTGGGTGCCGACGTGAACGAGATAGCGGCGCCCGCCGCCGTCGATTTGCTCAGTCAACGCCAAGTCGTAACCCGGACCGACCGCTGGACCGGTTCCCATGGAGGCACAAAAACACAGACTCCCCGGTTCCGTGCAATTCACGGCCACCACGAAGATCTGCCGGTGCCGCTGGACGAATGACCCATCTGGAAACCTGCCAACGCCAAGCACTCGATTCAGCGTCGCGATTGCGGCGAGGTCGCAGCCGCGCACGCCAAGGAACGCGTATCGCGGAATCTCCTCTGTGGCAGTAGCGTTCGTTTCGCCGCTGCGATCACCGGACCACAGAAGCTGCCGGGGCGGGTGCAGAAATTGCTTCCAGGACTGCGGTCCGGCCGAGTGTGCCAACGCCGCGTCATCATCGCGGCGCCGCAGCCGATAATGCCCGGGACTGATGTCGACGCCCCATCCGCGCGGCAAGTCTTCGGCCGACCCCAGCTCAGCCAGCACGATCGCGTTGTCCCGCACTGTCGGGCCGATTACCCGATAGCCGCGCTCGATCAGCACTGCAACGAGCCGGCTCAGTCCGGCCGTATCCAGCATCGCAGGTTGTTCACTGCCTGCGGGGCATGGTCTTTCCGTGTCGGCGGCTTCGCCGCTTTCGTTCACCCGTAGCTCCTGTTGTTGCGGCCGCCGTCATCGCTGACCAAGCATCGTAGCTCCCGTTCCCACTCGGCGTAGCGAATCCGACGCAGCCGTGAGTGCACGCATAGCGCAAATGTCGCAACGGGGATGACCACAGCCAGTAGCGTCGCTGCGGCGGCGATGATCCCCTCGGTCGCGGCAACCGATGTCGGTGTCGGAGGGGCAACCTGCTTGCCATCGTTGTCAATCCAAACCTTGCTTGTCTGATCGGCTTTGGCTTGGTCGACGGGTACGGCGGTGCCGGGATCGACCCGTTCTGTACGGTTGCTACCGACTGCGCTCTCGGTGCCCGGGTGGCGAGTCAAAGCCTCGTGCGCATACAGCTGATGGCCGGCGGCGTAGACAGCGCTGCCGACCGCTCCAGCAACGGGTGCGGCGCCCAGCGACGCCATGATCGCAAACATGATCACCAACGCTTCAACCCGATCACTCTTGCGGACCAAGGGATTACGCGTAAACCAACGAACCGGCCACCAGCGCCACGGGTCGAGCGTGAACCTCAACATCACAACACCTCGCTTGCATGGCAATCCCATCGCACGTGATGCTTCTCGCCGCTCCCTGATCGTTCCAGAGGCGAAAGGCCCTGTCGTGCGTGCCGGTTGTCATCAAGCCGCGGTCGATACTGCGCCCGATCCGGGCACATCGGGACCAACGGCCGGCAAACCGAGGACCAACGGCCACTAAAGACCCTGCCGGGTTGTCGATAGCCTTGCCGCACGGCTGTCGGCTCGCCCTACGTCGTCACGGCCAACGTCCGGAGATCATGATGAACTGTTCGCAAACACCGTCAGGGGTGGTGGTGGGCGTCGACTGTTCAACTGCAGCGCTACGCGCTGCCCTGTGGGCTGTCGACGAGGCAATCAGTCGGGACATTCCGCTGCGCCTCGTTCATGCGCTCGATGGCGAGGACCGGGGCTCCAACGACACAGCCCGGGAGTTCGCCATTGCCGAGAGCGCCATCCGTCATGTAATCGCAGCCGTAGAGGCCACCGGCAAACCTGTGAAGTTAGAAGTCGAGCTCACCAGGGGGCGAGCAATGAGCACGCTGGTGCAGACCTCGCGGCGCGCGGCGATGGTGTGTGTCGGTGCTATGGGTGCCAACCACTTTCGGCCTGGGCGGGTTGGCTCGACGGCCGTCGGCGTAGCTACCTCAGCGCAGTGCCCGGTGGCGGTCATCCGCGGACATGGTCGTCCAACCCGTCCTGACGGCAACTGGATCTTCGTCGAAGTGGGCCGCTCCCCCGACGACGGGGTGGTGCTGGAAACCGCGGTCAACGAGGCACGCCTGCGCAATGCCCCGATACGAGTGATCACCAGTTGGCAACCTCCGCGCGTGGACCCGGAGGCCGCGGGCGAGGGTGATCGCCGGATACTCGCGCAGTTGAACAGGCGGTTGGCCCGATGGCGGCGGCGCTATCCCGACCTCCAGGCGGAAGCGGTTGCCGCCCACGGCACGATTTCCGACTATCTGGCCACGCACGCTGCAGAGGCACAGTTACTTGTCGTCGATGCCCGCGGCCCTGGCGTCGTGCAGGAGGTTCTCGGGCCGGCAGGAAATGCTGCGCTGGCGAATTCCGACTGTGTGGTGTTGGTCCTCAATCGACCACACCTGTGAGAATGAGCGAGCATGATAACCGTCAACGCGTCTCACGGAGGGGGCACGCCATGGTGAGAGTCTTCCTGGTCGACGACCACGAGGTGGTCCGCCGCGGGATCGTTGACTTGCTCGAATCGGATCCAGAGCTGGAGGTGGTCGGCGAAGCCGGCTCGGTCTCCGAAGCGATGGCGCGCATACCGGCGGCGCGGCCCGACGTTGCCGTGCTCGACGTCCGCCTGCCTGACGGCAGCGGAATCGAGCTATGCCGGGATCTGCTGTCGGACCTACCCGAGCTGCGTTGCCTGATGTTGACCTCTTTCACCTCGGATGAGGCGATGCTCGACGCGGTGCTGGCCGGCGCCAGCGGATACGTCGTCAAAGACATCAAGGGCATGGAGCTGGCCCAGGCCATCAAGGAAGTCGGTGCCGGCAAGTCGCTGCTGGACAACCGGGCTGCTGCGGCATTGATGGCGAGGCTTCGCGGCGCTGCCGAACGTACCGATCCGCTGTCCGAGCTGACCGATCAGGAGCGGACGCTGCTGGGCCTGCTCAGTGAGGGCCTGACCAACAAACAGATCGCCGCGCGCATGTTCCTGGCAGAAAAAACGGTGAAAAACTATGTCTCGCGGTTATTGGCCAAGCTCGGAATGGAGCGGCGGACACAAGCGGCTGTATTCGCGTCCAAGCTGAACACCGACCGACCGAACACCTAAGCGAGATGGAAATCTCCCGTAGTGCCACCATGGTCGTGTGACCAAGGCAGTTGATCCCGTCGGCGGGGCGCATCCGGTACGGGACGCGTTGTCGCAGCTGCGGCTACGGGAGTTGCTCGCCGAGGTCCAGGAACGAATCGCGCAGATCGTCACGGGGCGTGACCGGCTCGACGGTTTGGTAGAGGCAATGCTGACCGTCACGTCGGAGCTCGACTTGGCCGCCACACTGCGCACTATCGTCCACACTGCCATCGAACTCGTCGACGCCCGATACGGAGCGCTGGGCGTGCGGGGGAGTGGACACGACCTCGTGCAGTTCATCTATGAAGGAATCGACGAAGAGATGCGCGAGCGGATCGGGCATTTGCCCGAGGGCCGCGGTGTGCTTGGGGTGTTGATCGACGACCCGAAGCCGATCCGGTTGGACGACATCGCCCAGCACCCGGCGTCGGTGGGGTTTCCGCCGAACCACCCACCGATGCGCGCGTTCCTCGGTGTGCCCGTCCGGATTCGCGACGAGGTGTTCGGCAACCTATATCTGACGGAGAAGGCCAACCGGCAACCGTTCACCGAGGACGACGAGGTGATCGTCGAAGCGCTGGCCGCCGCTGCCGGGATCGCTATCGAGAATGCCCGCCTCTACGAGCAATCCAGGGCCCGCCAAGCCTGGATCGAGGCGACCCGAGATATTGCGACCAAATTGCTGTCCGGCGCAGACCCGGCGACGGTCTTCCGCCTCATCGCCGACGAAGCCCTGGAATTGGCCGACGCCCGAGCGACTTTGGTTGCGGTGCCGGTAGACAGCGACGTGCCGTCGGCTGAGGTCACCGAACTGCTGGTGACCGAGATGGCCGGTGAGCGGCCGACCCAGGCGGAGACGATACCGGTCAACGGGACGATGGTCGGTCAGGTTTTCCGGGACCGCGCTCCACAGCGATTCGACAACTGCGAGATCGGCACCACGAATGTGCCTCGCGGGCCTGCGCTGGTGCTGCCGCTTCGCACCACTGACAAGGTTATTGGTGTCTTGGTTGCGCTTCGAGCGGACGGCGCAACGCCGTTCAGCCGTGCTGAAGAAGAGATGATGGCGGCCTTCGCGGACCAGGCAACGCTCGCTTGGCAGTTGGCCACTACGCAACGCATGGCGCGCGAATTGGATGTCTTGACCGAGCGTGACCGCATCGCTCGGGACCTGCACGACCACGTCATCCAGCGGCTCTTCGCAGTCGGGCTTGGCCTACAGGGAACCATTCCGCGTGCACGCTCGCCCGAAGTACAACAACGGCTGTCGCAGTATGTCGACGACCTGCAAGACGTCATTCAAGAAATCCGGACGACGATCTTCGATCTGCATGGGCCGGCTGGAGGCGCGACTCGGCTGCGTCAGCGGCTGGACCAAGCGATTGCCCAATTCTCGGACGGGAAGTTGCACATCGCGACGCAGTTCATCGGGCCGCTTTCTGTCGTCGATACCGGCCTTGCTGATCATGCCGAAGCCGTTGTGCGCGAAGCGGTCAGCAACGCCGTGCGACACGCCGATGCGACTACGCTTACGGTCTCCGTCAAGGTCGCGGACGATCTGTGCATTGAAGTGGTTGACGACGGTCGGGGCATCCCAGAACACATCACCGGCAGCGGACTGACAAACCTACTTGAACGCGCCCAACAGGCGGGCGGCACCTTCACCCTCGACACCCCGCCGACCGGAGGCACGGTGCTGCGGTGGTCCGCTCCGCTGCCTTAGGCCGGTGGCCGGGAGGAATCTACGCCCCCGAGTGGCGTGCCACAATCACCGGCATCCGCGCCAACTGGGCAACAGTGTCGCTCACCGAACCCACCTGCATTCCGGCGAATCCGCCGCGGCCACGGCTGCCGACTACGGTCAGCTGGGCTTCCTCGGAGTGTTCGACGAGCTGGCGTGCGGGCTTATCGCGGACGGCGATCCGGCGTATGTGGACATCGGGGTATCGCTCCTGCCAGCCCGCCAACCGCTCAGATAGTACCTGCTCGGCCATCGATTGTGTTGCCGGCCAGTCGACTCCGGGCCACTCCGATACATCCATATCGCTCCAAGCATGCAGAGCAACCAACCCCACGCGTCGGCGCGATGCCTCATCGAACGCGACCGCGGTCGCCAACTCGGATGCCGGCGACCCGTCAATGCCGACCAACACCGGTGCCTGAGCTGGATGCGGCATCAACGGATCCTCGTCGTGGACGATCGTGACTGGGCAATGTGCGTGCCGAATCAGCCCTGAACTGACCGATCCCAGCAGCCTTCCGGGCCACCTGCCAGCTCCGCGGCAGCCGGCGACTAGCAGCTCCGCATCTTTGGACAGATCGACCAGTGCCGGTATGGCCGGAGAAGACAGAAGCTCACCGCGGACCTGCGCTCGAACTTTGCGATCGCAAGCTTCGTCGACCACCTTCAGCGCGTCGTCGAGTAGTCGGCGCCCGTGATCCTTCTGCCAGCGCGCCAAACCTGGGGGTAACGGCGTACTCAGCCACGTTGTGATGTTCGGTGAAATCGCATGTACGAGCGTCAGCGGAATGTTTCGCAGAACGGCATCGCGGGCCGCCCAATCTACCGCTACTTTGGCGGCCGGCGAGTCGTCGACACCGACGACGATTCCCAATCGAGCGTTGCGCGAAGACATGACTACTCCCACAGAACGTTTGCCCGCCGAAAAAGTTGTTCTCCGACGCTATCGGCGGTTGGCGCCCTTGGTCACGGGGCCGTTAGGCACCAGGCCCATGGCCATAAGACCCACGCTGGCCAGCGCCAAATACGTCCGAATGTCAGGAGTCCTCTTAAAGTGGAGTCTTTTTGCTCTTGCTGGCGCTGTTCGTGCCGGACCATGCTGGTCGCAATGTGCTAGTCAGTAAAGGCGGTGACCCGATGAGTGCTCACTTCCCAGAACACGAGACCGTCCGCACGGTCGTGTCTCTGGCAACTCGTGCACCGTCGGTGCACAACACGCAGCCGTGGCGGTGGCGGGTGGGCTCGGACAGCCTGCATCTTTACGCCGATCGCAGGTTACAGCTGCCGAGCACCGATCCCGACGGCCGCGACCTGATTTTGAGCTGCGGCATTGCGTTACATCATTGTGTCGTCGCGTTGTCGGCGCTCGGTTGGCAATCGAAGGTGCATCGGCTGCCCAACCCCGATGAACCGGATCACCTTGCAGCCGTGGAAGTTTACCGTTATCCAGCCAGCGAGGTTGATATCACGTTGGCGGCAGCGATTCCGCGGCGGCGCACCGACCGTCGTCATTACAGCTGTTGGATCGTGCCCGCAAACTACATCACCCTAATGGGTGCCCGTGCGGCCCGGGCCGGAGTGATGTTACGTCAAATCGAGTCGTTGCCGCGATTGCAAAATATTGTCGCGCAAGCTGTTTGGCAACACGCTACTGACCACGACTACCTGACTGAGCTCACCGCCTGGAGTGGAAGATACGCCTCACTGGCCGGAGTCCCGGCTCGCAATACACCGGAGTCTGACCCGACCGCACCGGTACCGCCGCGCCTATTCGCAGGTCCCAGATTGGCGCAGCCAACCGGGGCGGAGTCCGTCGACGACAACGCCGCCGTGTTGGCGCTGGGCACCAAGGACGACAGCCGGCTCGCGCGGCTGCGCGCCGGCGAAGCGACCAGTCTGGTGCTGCTGAGCGCGACCGCGCTTGGTTTAGCGAGTTGCCCGATCACTGAACCACTCGAGATCGCCGAGACACGCGACCTCGTACAGATGGAGGTCTTCGGAATCAGCGGTTTTCCACAGATGTTGCTGCGCGTCGGCTGGGCGCCGGTCAACGCTGACCCGTTACCGTCGACTCCGCGCCGCCCACTAGAGGACGTTGTCGAATACCTGGACGGGTCGGCTTTCCGCTGATCTGCCCTTGCTCTGACGATGACTGTGCCGGAGCGTCTGCCAGTCAGATCGATTCAGGAGGGATTTCAGCCAAATCCATTTCGAGGTGAACGACGCCGTCGTCGTATTCCCTATGTTGCGGATGCAGTCCGGCGTCGCAGAGCACCTTGAACATTAGGTGGTTCGTGGTCAAGACATCGGCGACAAAGTGCTGAATTCCTTCGGCGCAGGCGATCTCTGCAAGCCGTCGAAGCAAAGCCGTTCCGACGCCGCGCAGATGGTCGTTGTGATGCACCACAACAGCAAACTCCGCAGTGCCCGGCCTGCCGCAGACAACGTAGTTGGCGACACCGACTAATTTTCCCGACTCGAAAGCTCCCAGCGCATAGTTTTGGTTGCTGTTATCGGTCAGCTGCTGGGCCACTTCCTTGAGGTAGGCCGGATGCGTCGTGAAGAACCGTAGGTAGCGTTCGCGATCGGTGAGCGCGTCGTGCAGCGCAATGACCGCGTCAATATCCGACGGCTCGAGTCGGCGCAACAACACCGCAGCGCCATCCCGAAGCGTCGTCGCGAATACGCCTTCGGTGGGTACACCTTCGGTCATCGTCAGCCGCCCCCGTATGTCCGCTGGCTTGGGCTAGGACCGCACGATCAGCACCGAGCACTCGGCGTGTCCGAGGATCGGGTGGCTGTGCGGGCCGATGAGAAGCGGGACTTGATCGGCATCGGTGCTGCCGATGACTGCGAGCTGTACCCGTCTGTCGCTAAAGGCAAGAAAGTCCGAGATGCCGGTATGGGTGGCGGCAGCGTGGACAGTCACGCCCGGGTAGCGCTGACTCCAGAACTGCATCCGCCTGTGCAGATCGTCATAAGGCATGTCGCCGAGGTCTTCTCGCCACGCTCCGAGGGCAAGTACCGGTGCGTGGCGCAGCTCGGCCTCTTCCATAGCGTGCCGGACAACGTCGTCGTTGCCAGGTGAATCGTTGACTGCTACGGCAATCACGACGCTGCCGGGCTTCGGCTCGGTCTGCTGGGTGCGGATGATCGCGACTGGGCTGTGGGCCGCTTCGGCGAGCTCCGCTGCAGTGGAGCCCAGCAGCGCGCGTGCAAAGCGTCCGATGCCCACCGAACCGACGCAGATCATCTCGGCGTCACGGGATTCGGCGATCAACGTCTTTGCCGGGTCACCCTGCAGAATCCCGGTTTCGACCTTGACGGGTTTTCCGCTGGTTGCGACTGCGGCGCAGGCTTTGCGCAGCGCGGTCTCGCCGTATTCGACTTCCATCTGTACATTGCCGACGGACGCGGTTGGGGCTGGCTCGACGTGATCATGGATCACGTGGATCAGGCGCAACGGGATCTCGCGGCTGACGGCTTCGTCGATCGCCCACTCCGCAGCCCGGATCGCGGCCTGAGAGCCGTCGATGCCGACGATGACTGATCTGGGCGGGGAGGTGGTGTTCATGGTGTTCGGCCCCTTGCTGCCAGCCTGAATCGATACCTGCGCAGTCGACGCTATTCACTCGGGAGCACCGGGGGGGAGGAGCCCTAAGTCCCTAGGGTGCGGCCATAAGTCCTCGCGTCAATTGGGGTCGGTAAGCACGTATTCGGTGTGTCAGGGGCCTATGGAGGGTTAAATACAGCTCGACCGCCCGGGTGAAGGGATAGTCGTTATGGCAACCGAGGCAGCACCGGCGCCGCGCTCCGATACTTCCAAGTCCGAACCTTTGATCGGCAAAGGGTGGGTTCAGGGCGTGGCTCTGGTGCTGATCTTCGGTTTTCTCGTGTTGGGCATCCTCGTCTTCCGCACCTATACCGCGTCCATGCCGCTGCCCGATAAGGTGGTCACCGACTCAGGTCGAACGCTGTTCACCAAAGACGACATCACCCGTGGCCAGCAGCTCTACCAGGCGCGGGGTCTAATGGAGTACGGGTCGGTGCTCGGCCACGGCGCATACCTGGGACCCGACTACACCGCCGAGTACCTGCGCATGGCCACCGACGACGTCGCCGACCAGTGGCGCGCACGAGGCGTAGCGGATCCCCGCGACCAGGTGGCCACAGAGTTCCGCACCAACCGCTATAACCCGGCCACCAAGACGTTGGTGTTCACCGATCGCCAGGCGCGGGCATTCGACGACATCCAGCGCCACTACGCGGCCTACTTCGGCGAGAACACCACCAAACACGGGCTGTTGCCACGCGTGATCACCGACCAGGCCGAAATTCACGACCTCACCTCTTTTTTCGCCTGGACTGCATGGGCGTCGGCGGCGCAGCGGCCAGGTCACATCTACAGCTACACCAACAACTGGCCACCAGAGAAGCGCGTCGACAACGTCCCGACCGCGCCGGTCCTGGTGTGGTCGGCGCTGTCGCTGATAGCACTGTTGGGCGGTATCGGCGTCATGTTCGCCATCTACGGCCGCTGGAGCCAAAAGGTGGGCTGGCACGGCGAACAGGCGTCGACGCTGTCGTTCCGCGAGCCCGGTGAGGTGAGCCTGACACCGGCGCAACGGGCCACCATCTGGTTTTTCGCGATTGTGTCGGTGCTGTTCTTGGCGCAAACGCTGGTGGGGGCGGCCGCCGAGCACTATCGGGCCGACCTGTCGAACTTCTTCGGGCTGGACCTGGCCCGGGTCTTGCCCTACAACCTGGCCCGCACCTGGCATGTGCAGCTGGCCTTGTTCTGGACTGCGGCGGCGTTTCTCGCCGGTGGCATCTTCTTGGTGCCGTTCATCGCCCGCCGAGAGCCGCGGCGGCAAAGCTGGCTGGCCTACGGCCTGCTGGGCGCGGTCGCGGTGGTGGTGTTCGGCTCGCTGATCACCGAGGCGTTATCGATCTACGGGGTAATTCCGCACAGCGGCCTGTTCTCGCAGCAGTGGGAGTATCTGGACCTGCCGCGGCTGTGGCAGATCCTGCTCATCGTCGGCATGTTCCTGTGGATCGCAATCATCTGGCGCGGGATGCGGGCCCGGCTGCGCGGCGAATCGAAACTGAACATGCCGTGGCTGTTTTTCTTCGCCGGGCTTGCCATTCCGGTGTTCTATGCCGTCGGGTTGCTGGCCGGCAGCGGCACCCACTACACCGTCGCGGATTTCTGGCGGTTCTGGGTGGTGCACCTGTGGGTCGAGGACTTTTTGGAGTTGTTCACCACCGTGATGGTGGCCTACATGTTCGTGCTGCTCGGCGTGGTGCGCGAGCGGATCGCGCTGGGGGTGATCTACCTCGACATCATCTTGTATTCCGCTGGCGGCGTCATCGGCACCATGCATCACCTGTACTTCTCGGGCACGCCGGTCGAGCATATGGCGCTGGGTGCGTTCTTCTCGGCTGCCGAGGTCATCCCGCTCACCTTCTTGACCGTCGAAGCGTGGGCATTCCTGCAGCTGGGCTCGCGGCAACAGTCCGGTGACGGCAAGCCATTCCCACACCGGTGGGCGGTGATGTTTTTGGTCGCGGTCGGATTCTGGAACTTCCTGGGTGCGGGCGTCTTCGGTTTCTTGATCAACTTGCCCATTGTCTCCTACTACCAGATCGGCACCGCGTTGACGGCCAACCACGGCCACGCCGCGCTGATGGGCGTCTACGGCATGCTCGCAGTCGGGTTGGCCATGTTCGCGTTCCGCTACATGATCCCCGCCGACAAATGGCCGGAGAGATGGGCCCGCATCTCGTTTTGGAGCATGAACCTAGGGCTGGCGTGGATGGTATTCGCCACACTGCTGCCGCTTGGCGTGCTCCAGCTGTTCCACTCGGTCAACGACGGCTACTTCGAAGCCCGTTCGCTCGGATACATCACCAACCCCGGCAACTCGCTGATCGAATGGCTGCGGTTGCCCGGCGACGTGATCCTCATTGTCGGTGGTGTGCTGCCATTCATCTACATCGCCTGGACGGCGCTGCGTTACTTCCGCTCAGGCTCGGCGGCGCAGGAACTACCAGAACATCCGCTCTACACCGAAACCCGCCCTGCTGACGAGTCCCCGACGCCGGCGAAGGAGTGACGATGACAGCACCTGTCGCGTCGGTGTGGCTGGTCGCCGGATATGCGCTGTTTCTGGTGGCCGTCGCGTGGAGCTTCGACGCGATGGCCAAACGGGTATCGCAGATCGCGAAGCAATGGCGCACTGGGAAATTCGTCTACCGACCCGACCACGATGCGTGGGTATGCCCCCAGGACCAGTGGCTGTGGCCGACGTCGTTCGACCCCCATCATCGAGTGATGCGTTACCGTGCGCAGCCGGTGGTATGCAACAGCTGCCCGGTGAAGTCGACGTGCACGACGTCAGATCACGGCCGGGAAATAACCCGCGAAATCGATCCCTGGCCGTACTCGGGTGCGGGCCGCTTCCACCGCGGGATCGCTTGTTTCGTGGCCGCGCTCGGCGTGGTGATGCCGTTGGGGATGCTGATCGGTCAGCACACTGCGCCCGACGTGCTGGTGCTCAGCGGCGTCGCCCTGTTGGTCGTCGTTTTGGGAATGCCGCTGGCGCGGCACCTGTGGAACACCCCGTCCAACGCTCCCGAGTATCTGCCGCAACGGTCCGGCTTAGAGGATCAGGCCGCTGCCGCGATCGACCGGTATTCCACTCGGTGGGGCGGCGGCTGGTCGGACAAGGAGCGGGACTGGTGAGCGCCGTGGTGATCGGCATTGTCGTGGTCGCGGTTGTCGTGCTATTGGCGTTGGCCTTTGTCTCGCTGGCCGTGCTGCGGGAGTACGAGCGCGGGGTGGTATTCCGGATGGGCCACGTCCGGCCGCTGTACCGCCCGGGGTTGCGGTTTCTGATTCCTTTGATGGACAAGATGATCCGAGTGGATCAGCGTGTTGTGACGCTGACCATCCCGCCGCAGGAGGTCATCACTCGCGACAACGTGCCGGCCCGGGTGAACGCTGTCGTGATGTTTCAGGTCATTGATCCGCTGAAAGCTATTCTCGCGGTTGAGAATTACGCGGTGGCCACCTCTCAGATCGCTCAGACAACGCTGCGCTCGCTGCTCGGCCGTGCCGACCTCGACACCCTGCTGGCCCACCGGGAAGATCTCAATAGCGACTTGCGCGCGGTCATTGAAAAGCAGACCGAGCCCTGGGGTGTGCAGGTGCGGGTGGTCGAGATCAAGGATGTGGAGATCCCCGAGTCGATGCAGCGAGCGATGGCACGTGAGGCGGAGGCAGAGCGGGAACGGCGGGCCAAAGTCATCAATGCACGCGGAGAACTGCAGGCCTCCGAGGAGCTGCGGCAAGCCGCAGAGACCCTCTCGAAGAACCCGGCGTCACTGCAATTGCGCTACCTGCAGACCCTTTTAGAGCTGGGTGCGGACCAGAACTCGACGGTGGTGTTCCCGCTGCCGGTCGACATCATCACGCCATTCTTGAAACGCCCGGAAGTGTTGGAGGCAATTGCGAGTTCGCTGAACGACCGCAGCTGAACCGACTCCCGACTCGGTCCGGCGGGTCGCCCGACGCGTCAGCCGCCAGGGTCGAATGGCATCAGGCGGAGGACCAAAGGCTCTGGCGGCACCGAGTGCTTTCGGAGCATGCTCGGTTACAGCTAGGAAGGAGGTCGATATGCCTACCACAATGGTGGAAACCAAAATCGTCAAGAATGCTGTACACACGGCCTGCCGCGCCCCGTCATTGCACAACAGCCAACCGTGGCAGTGGGTGTTCGACCTCAAGCAACTCCGGCTTTTCCTGGATCCAACCCGAATAATGGACACCGACCAGTCGGCGCGGGAAGCGCTTATCGGTTGCGGAGCTGCGCTCGACCACCTTCGAGTGGCAATGGCCGCGGCCGGGTGGCAAGCCCATGTCGACCGGTTCCCGAACCCGGACAACCCAGACCACCTGGCGTCCATTGACTTCACCCGGATGGACTTTGTGACCGACGACCATCGGCGCCGCGCCAACGCGATCTGGGACCGCCGGACCGACCGGCTGCCGTTCGCCGCTCCAGCGGACTGGGAGCCACTCGAGCGTTCACTGCGCAGCAGCGTCGAGGGCGCCGGCGTGCAGTTCGATGTGTTGCCCCAGGACGTGCGCTCGCAACTGGCCTGGGCATCGCATTTCGCTGAATCGCTGCGACTCTACGACTCTACCTACCACACTGAATTAAGTTGGTGGACTTCACCCTTCGAGGCTTCGGAGGGAATCCCGTACACGTCGCTGCTGTCAGCGGCCGAAAACGAGCGCGTCGACGTGGGGCGGACTTTTCCGCTGACGCATCACAAAGAGAGGCGCACCGAAGTCCCAGAAGATCACTCGACGATTCTGGTCCTTTCGACAGCCGACGATAGTCGTGCCGCCGCGCTAGCCGCCGGCGAAGCGCTTTCCGCGGTGCTGCTGGAATGCACCATGGCGGGCTTGGCCACCTGCCCGGTAACGCACATCACCGAGGTCAAGGCCACCCGTGAGACCGTCAGCGCGCTGCTGGACCATAACGCTCGGCCTCAAGTGTTGGTGCGGGTGGGTGTGGCGCCCGCCATGGAGAAAGCGCCGCCGCCCACCCCGCGGCGACCGCTGGCCGAGGTCTGGCGGTTGCAGAGCTGACACGGGCGAACAGCAGGGCCGTTAGCCGTCGGATTTGCGCGCGACAATCGCGACCGCGGTCAACCGGTCGCGGTGCTGGCGAAAAGTCCGTCGCATCTGAAGTACGCGCCGGCGGGCGTCGTGGTGGGCAAGCACGTTCATGGCGAACCTCAGCGCTCGCAGCAGCCCTTCGTCGGCGACTAGGCGGCGCGGCTGCAACAGCGCCATCGGCGCGGTCGCAACGTGATCGACGGTCAGCCCGTGTTCAGCCAGCAGGCGGCGCCATTCGGCGACGGTCAGCGGGCGGGCGTTGACTTTGATGGCACGGGCCAACGACTGCCGGACGTCTGTCTTGATGTCATCGGAGATGGTGTCCGGCGTCAGCGCGAGTTCGTGGATCGCGTAGCGTCCACCGGGCCGCAGCAGCCGGGCCGCCTCGGCGACGATGGCATGCTTGGTCAGCTCGCCCTGCATGGTCA